>NZ_JBQAGB010000008.1:0-221963 GCF_051916145.1 Bacillus cereus group sp. MYBK245-2
TTACTCTCGACTATTAAAAGACCGCATCATTATGCTTGGTAGCGCAATTGATGACAACGTAGCTAACTCAATCGTTTCCCAGCTTTTATTCTTGGAATCTCAAGATCCAGACAAAGATATTCACCTATACATCAATAGTCCAGGTGGTTCTATCACAGCAGGTATGGCAATTTACGATACAATGCAGTTTATTAAACCGCAAGTATCAACAATCTGTATCGGTATGGCTGCATCTATGGGTGCATTCTTACTTGCAGCAGGTGAAAAAGGAAAACGTTATGCACTTCCAAACAGTGAAGTAATGATTCACCAACCACTTGGTGGAGCACAAGGTCAAGCGACTGAAATCGAAATCGCTGCTAAACGTATCCTATTCTTACGTGAAAAACTAAACCAAATTCTTGCTGACCGCACAGGTCAACCACTTGAAGTACTACAACGCGACACAGACCGCGACAACTTCATGACAGCAGAAAAAGCTTTAGAATACGGTTTAATCGATAAGATCTTTACAAATCGTTAATAGATATTTAAGGCGAAAGCGGCTCGTTTAGAATCGCAGGGCGATGGAGCCCCTGATTCTGAGGCGATTTTTGCCTCGAATGAAGGGGCGAAGCGACCGGAGATTCTAGCCGCTGGAGCTGGATAAAATTAAAAGCGGAAGCGGCTCGTTCAGAATCGCAGGGTGTTGGAGCTTTTACATCCGAGGCGCTTTTTGCCTCGAATGTAAAAGCGAAACAACCGGAGATTCTAGCCGCTGGAGCTGGATAGATTAAAAGCAGAAGCGCCCTATAACAGGGCGCTTTTTTTATATGCTGTTCTCCGCCCGCATACCCCACCTAGTATCAGCCAAAATATATCGGCGATTTTTCAAATATATCGACCGTAACTCCAATTATATCGGCGATTATTTTAATATATCGACGTTTCGACACAACTTATCGACTTACCGACAATTCTCGACAAGTACACACACCCCACATACCCCCACCAACAAGCCCCAAACAACAAAAAAGCTATCGCACATACGCGATAGCTTCTTATTGTACATATGCAGCTAATGCTTCTAAAGCTTCTTCTGCATCTGAACCTTCTGTTGTAATTGTTATCATGCTACCAGTTCCAATTGCTAAGCTCATAATCCCCATTATGCTCTTTGCATTTACTGTCTTCCCATCTTTTTCGATGAAAATATCTGCATGAAAGCGATTGGCTTCTTGTACAAACAACGCAGCCGGACGTGCTTGTAAACCGTTTTTTAATGAAACCTGAACTCTTTTTTGAACCACAGCTCCATTTCCCCTTTAACCTCTTATTTTTTTGCTACCGTTTCCCCCGCGCGTAATTTCTCTGCAATATCATCGATTTTACGCAAACGATGATTAATACCCGATTTACTAATTTTCCCCCCGGATACCATCTCACCTAACTCTTTCAATGTTACATCTTGATAATCTCTTCGTAGTTGCGCAATTTCTCGTAGTTTATCCGGCAATATATCAAGACCAACCGTCTCATCAATATAACGGATATTTTCAATCTGCCTTAGCGCTGCACCAATTGTTTTATTTAAATTAGCTGTTTCGCAGTTCACTAAGCGATTTACAGAATTACGCATATCACGTACGATTCGAATGTCTTCAAATCTTAAAAGTGCATTATGAGCACCTATAATATTTAAAAACTCTGTAATCTTTTCTGCTTCTTTCAAATACGTAATGTACCCTTTTCTTCTTTCCAACGTCTTACTATTTAAATCAAATCCGTTCATCAGTTCACATATAGCATCATTATGTTCCTTATATAACGAAAAGATCTCTAAATGATAAGATGATGTTTCTGGGTTATTTACTGAACCACCTGCTAAAAATGCACCGCGTAAATACGATCGTTTACAACATTTCTTCTCAATTAATTCTTGTGATATATTTCGAATAAATGAAAAGTCATCTCGAACGATATGAAGATCAGCTAATATTTCGCGCGACTTCTCAACAAGCCTTACGATATATACATTGTTTTTCTTCAATCGCATTTTTTTACGAACAAGTAATTCTACCGTCACGTCATATCCTTTTTTCAAAAGCGTATAAATCCTTCTTGCAATTGCCGCATTTTCCGTTTGAATATCGATTGATAGACGACGATTTGAAAAAGAAAGCGATCCGTTCATGCGAAGTAACGCTGATAATTCTGCTTTCTCACAGCATTCCTTCATCTCCAGATTCGTCAACTCTTTCTTTGTTTCTGATGCAAATGACACAGTCAACACCTCCTTATACGATTATTGTGGAACAAAAATCTTGTCCTATATGAAATGAGGAGCGTTACCTCAAACGAGGCAACGCACATCTACAACAGTGAATATAAAATAGAAGCTAGTTTTAATGTATCGTGTCTTACAACACGGTCATCATACTTCGCTAATTGATCTTGAATCACATTAATATTGTTTTCAGTAAAACGCTCTTCATCTACTACAACTGGCACCGACATTTCTTCCTCATATAACTGACGTAATTCACAAGGAATATCACGGTTATTTACAATTGCAGTATCGATAAATGGTTCACCTAAATGATCATGTAACGCCTGCACATGGTCAAACGCAGTATATCCCATCGTTTCACCAGCTTGCGTCATAACATTACACACATATACCTTCTTCGCTTTTGCAGCAAGAACAGCGTCCCCAATTTTGTTAACAACTAAATTCGGTAATATACTCGTATACAAACTTCCTGGACCGAAAACAAGTAAATCAGCTCGTTTAATTTCAGTCAACGTTTCATGTAACGGCTCTACATCTTCTGGAGTTAAAAAGACACGGTTAATTTTCTTTCCGAAATAAGGAATCTTTGATTCACCTGTTACAATTTCTCCGTCTTCTAGTTCCGCATGTAGTACTGCACTTTGATTCGCTGCTGGTAATACACGTCCTCTAACATTTAAAACTTTACTCGTTTCTGTAATAGCATGGAAGAAGTCTCCTGTAATCGAGGTCATACCTGCCAATAATAAATTTCCTAACGCATGACCTTTCAGCCCATCTCCCGTTGTGAAACGATGCTGAAATAAAGCTTCCACCAGTGGCTCTACATCTGATAACGCAACAAGTACGTTACGAATGTCACCTGGGGGTGGAATTTCTAGCTCATCACGTAATCTACCTGAACTGCCACCATCATCAGCGATTGTAACAACTGCTGTAATATCAACCGGATATTGTTTTAATCCTCGTAATAAAACAGAAAGTCCCGTTCCGCCTCCCATGATAACAATTTTAGGTTTTCTCTCTTTTTTCATCCCTTAATGACCCTTTCTCTTCTCCACATCACGATGAGATACATGAACGCTATACTCTGGTTTCAGATGTTTCCCAAGGTATTCTGTAAGCGTAACAGAACGATGCTGTCCACCTGTACATCCAATTGCAATTACAAGTTGACTCTTGCCTTCTCTTTTATAATGAGGCAGCATGAAAGTGATAAGATCAGTCAATTTCTCTAAAAACTTATGCGTCTCATTAAATTTCAGCACATACGATGAAACTTCTTCATCTAGTCCTGTTAATGGCTTCATATGTGGAATGTAATATGGATTTGGTAAAAAACGAACATCAAATACTAAATCTGCATCAATTGGAATACCGTACTTAAATCCAAATGACATAACATTTACACGAAATGCTTGCTCAGTTTCAGTTGAAAATAGGTGAACAATTTTTTCACGTAATTCTTTCGGTTTTAAATCCGATGTATCAAGCACAATATTCGCGCGTGCCTTCATATCTGTTAATAAATTACGCTCTGCTTCGATTCCCTTTAACGGCAGACCAGTTGGTGCAAGTGGATGCGAGCGTCTCGTTTCTTTATAACGAGTTACAAGCGTGCTATCTTTCGCATCTAAGAATAAAATATGAGGAATAATCCATGTACGTTCTGATAAATCATCAAGCGCTTCCCATAAATGTTCGAAAAACTCTCGGCCACGTAAATCAATACCAAGTGCTACCTTATTCATTTTTCCTTTTGAATCCGCCATAAGCTCAATAAACTTCGGCAATAACATCGGTGGTAAATTATCCACACAGAAATATCCTAAATCTTCAAAACTTTGTAAAGCTACTGTCTTTCCAGCTCCAGACATTCCTGTAATAATTACCATTTTTATATCATTATTCTCTGTCATCGTATCCTCTCCTTGACGGTTTAACTCGGATCTAATCGATATGAAAGCAACTCAAAATCTGGGGTATATACAAATGTACCGTAGATTATGCCATTTCCTTTAATTAAATAATCAATAATGTGATAATCTCCTGGTGCCATTGCTAAATCATCAATTTTATCAAATGTATGCCAACCAATGATGCCTTCTTCGCTCTCTAGTTTGTTTTCTCCTGCAAAATCTGTCGCTAAAAAGGAGAACATCATCCATTCAGAAACAACTTTATCACCTTCTTGGATGACAAAGGTGAAGACCCCCTTTAACGCTGGGTTCTTTAAATAAATACCTGTTTCTTCACGATACTCGCGAACAACGGAATCTCTTACAGTCTCACCACGCTCCATTTTCCCGCCTGGTGCAACCCACCAATTCCGGCGAGGTTTTTGGAGTAAGAGTACTTCATTATCTCTAATTAACACACAGTTTGTCACTCTTTGCATGTTTCTTCACCTCAGCTACTTGCAGCAAATTTCTCACTGCATACTCATTTCATTATACTATCAAAAACAGTTTGCTACAACGAAAGAGCCAGTCCCCCTTTCGCTAAGCACTGCTACTCAACAATTTTAAAAAAGCTTTTTATAACAAGCAATGTAAATGCCTGCACTTTCCGTGAATAGCATGAAAAATCCCCTTAACGACTTTTATCGCCAAGGGGACTCCAGCCCTTACTTCTTACCGAAATAAGTAACAATCGCAAATCCTAAAATAAAGGTAATAATTGAACTTATAATTGAAAATCCTCCAGTTGGAATACCAGGGAACACAATTACAATCGAACCGATAACTAGTCCAATAATTGCCGCAAATGTCATACTTTTATATCGATCTAATAAGAAGCTAATTCCTTTACTACTTACAACGAACCCTACCATAACACCAGCACCAATAACTGCGATTAAAGGTAAGTTGAATGTAGTTAAAGCATTAATTGCTGTCGGATACACACCAATAATTAATAAAATAAACGATCCGCTAATTCCAGGAAGCAACATAGCCATACTAGCCATCCATCCTGCGAAAAATAAACCAATTGCATTTAAAATTGTTAACGTTGTAATTGGGTCTGCTGTCTTATCTGGTTTAAAGAAAGCTGTAATCGCAACAAGAATTGCTGCAACTATTAATAAAACAATGTGCTTACCTTTAAACGATGACTTTGCATCAGCTTCTCTCATTAACATCGGTAATATACTAATAATTAAACCGAGGAAGAAAAATTGAGTCGGTTCATAATGATTTGCAAGTAAATATTTAATAACGTGACTTAACGTTAAAAACGCTGCTGCCACACCAGCTGCAAGTGGAATTAAAAATCCTAAATGTTTTTTCCATTCACGACTAAAGAATCCGCTAATTGCCGCAAGCAATTGTTCATAAATCCCTAACACAACAGCGATTGTACCGCCGCTCACACCAGGAATTAAATCACTAACGCCCATACAAAATCCACGATATATATTACGCCATTCCATATTGAATAAATTCCTCATTTCTTATAGTGATTTTTTCCGTAAAGTCCAGTATATCAATAAGAAAGCTTATAATCCCAATATTTTTTGACAAAACTTTGACATTTTCACACAAAAAAAGAAGAAAGCTCCTATCGGTAGCTTTCTTCTCAAAAGGTATATTATCCCTTATTTTTCTGATACAGTTTTTAGTTCTTCTAATAATTCTTCTACGTAATGTTGTGCACTTTGTGCTGCAATACTACCATCACCTGTTGCAGTTACAATTTGACGTAGCATTTTTTCACGAACATCACCTGCTGCGAAAATACCAGGAACTTTCGTTTCCATACGCTCGTTTGTTTCAAGGTAACCATTTTCATTTGTAATACCTAGTTCAACAAATGGTTTTGATAGTGGTAACATACCGATGTATACGAATACGCCGTCAGTTTTGACTTCCTTCTCTTCTCCACTGTTTACATCTACAAGTGTTACACTTCCTACTTTACCATTTGCTTCGTTAATTTCTTTTATCGTGTGGTTCCAAATGAAGTCTACCTTTTCGTTTTGGAAAGCACGATCTTGTAAAATTTTCTGTGCACGAAGCGTGTCACGGCGGTGAACGATCGTTACTTTTGATGCGAAGCGTGTTAAGAACACACCCTCTTCAACAGCAGAATCTCCGCCGCCAATAACTACAAGTTCTTTACCTTTAAAGAATGCGCCATCACATACCGCACAATATGATACACCGCGGCCGCCAAGTTCTGTTTCACCTGGTACACCAATTTTTTTATACTCTGCACCACTTGCAACGATAATTGCACGTGCTTTATATTCTTTTTTACCAGCAATAATTGTTTTGTATTCTTTACCATCGATGACTTCTTTCACATCACCGTATGCATATTCAGCACCAAATTTCTTCGCATGCTCGAACATTTTATTTGATAAGTCTGGTCCTAAAATAGACTCATAACCTGGGTAGTTTTCTACATCTTCTGTATTTGCCATTTGTCCGCCTGGAATACCACGCTCAAGCATTAATGTGCTTAAATTCGCACGAGATGTATATACTGCAGCTGTCATACCAGCTGGTCCTGCACCAATAATAATGACATCATAAATTTTTTCTTCCGACACACTATTCACTCCTATCCATTCCTACACAATTAAGTTACCCTCATTATACTGTTCGCATCATTTTTTTCCCAATGATTTGCTTATCTATGTGTGCGTACGCTTAACAGCTTGCACATACTTTCGAACAGTCGCTACAGATACATTATACACATCTCCGAGCTCCGACTGTGTCATCTTATTTCCTTGTTCACTGCGTACGATATATTCAACCGCAGCTGACCAGCCGTATACATTTGTAAAAACTGCCCCAGATGTATATAAACGTATGAACGTACAAAACCAAAATTGTAAACACTCTTCGATTAATTCATCATCTTTTTTCGTATAATTGTATAAAGCATCCGCGATTCGCGCGCACTGTTCAAATTGCTGTAAATCAGCTGGAATACTCTTATGGCTATTCAGTAAAAAGAAATACTTTGCAAGTTGCGATACAATCGGAACACCATTCTTCGCCTGCGTTACATCAAAGAAGAATCCAACCTTCTCTGGCGTTGATAATTCATTCATTAAATATAAAGCTAGCATTTGTTCCTCTAGCGTCGCACTTTGCTGAAATGATTTTCGTAATTCTTCAAATAACACGTTTTGTCCTTCATCCGCTAAATTCAATGCATTCCACGGTTCTTTTCCCTTTTTATCAGGGTGCAATTCTACAACATGTTGCCACATTTTTTCAGCTACTTGCTGATCTTTTACCATATACGCAGAATATGCAAACCAATAATAAAAACTAACGTCTCCCTCGTATCCTTGACGCTTTAATAATTTGAACCATTTATATGCAGGCTCGAAATGACCAATTGTTGCAAGTGTCGTCCCAAGTTTCAAACGATGTTCAAACGAAATCGGATATACCGAAACTAACTGAGCAGCTAACGCCTCTACTTGTTTATGCTCTCCAATTGAATATAGAAAAATAAGTGTATTACAAAGCGCATGTATATTACCAGGATTTTTCTCTAAAATCATTTCCGTTAATTTCAGCGCCTTATCTACATTACCAGATTGAAAATGCGCAATGGCTAAATTATTATGCCCCGACCAAAATTCCGGATAATCTTTCGTAACAATTTCTAATGTAGCAATTGCTTCTTCCAATTGTCCGTTACGAATATAACGATTGGCTTCTTCCTGCATAACAATTAAATCATCTTCATCCTCAATCTCTTCCGCACCCATCGCTTCTTCTTCCATAATTTCAAGTAATTCTAATGTATCTTCAACAAATTCCTTCTCTTCTGCAACTTCTAAATAGCGATCCGCATACTTCTTCGCCTGCTGAAATAGCCCCATATATGCATAATTATTTGCAATAAAATAATAACACTGTTCAAGTTCTGGATTAGATCTAACAAGCTTAAAGAAGGTTTGATTTGACTCTTGATATTCACCAGCCTCAGATAATACTGTTGCTAATTGACATAAAATAAACGGCTCCTTCTCACTTTGTGCCGCTCTTCGAAAATATTTAATTGCATCTTGCAATTTTTGTCCTTTGTAAGCCCTCATCCCTTTTTTATAAAAGAAGTCCGCTAATTGATTAAAAGAGATAACTTGTCCGTTCTCCTTATATATTCTTTGATTTTTCCCCATATATCCTCCAGTTTTTTGTTTTCTTCGTTCACACATTCTTCTATCTATAAGTATAAACGATTCCGTAAAAAACAAAACAGTATATTATACTCAATTATTTCCTTTTTATTCATTAAAAAGAAGAGAAATGTTACATTTTTAGCATCAACCTTCTCTAGCATCCATTTCTTCTTTTGTATAAATAACACGCATTGGATTTCCACCTACGAAAGCACCGCTTGGTACATCTTTATGAACGAGTGTGCCAGCTGAAACAATCGCACCATCTCCAATTTTCACACCTGGTAATATAGTCGTATTCGCTCCAATCATCACTTCATTTCCTATAACGATCTCTCCAAGTCGATATTCTCGAATTAAATATTCATGTGCTAAAAGCGTTGTATTATAGCCTATAATCGAATTTTCTCCCACAGTTATCTTTTCCGGGAACATAATGTCTGGCATTACCATAAGCGCAAACGAGGTTTTCTTTCCTACTTTCATCCGCAAAAATGTGCGGTATAACCAATTCTTGACCGATAAAAAAGGTGTATAACGTGCAATTTGGATAATCATAAAGTTTTTCATTACCTTCCAAAAAGACACTGTTTTATACACATTCCATAATGAATTCTCTCCTGAAACAGGATAGCGCGTTGTCCGTCGCACTTCACTCGCTCCTCTACTTATCTTTACGAACGATTCATGTCGGACAAAATCGGCAATAAATCACTCATTTTATCTAGCATAAAGTCTGGCTTGTAAGCCTCTAAATACGCTCTCCCTTTCAACGTCCATGAAACCGCAGCTGTTTTCGTACCCGCATTTTGTCCGCCAACAATATCATGATGATTATCCCCAACCATCAATGCTTCTTCCGGTTTCGCATCTAATAACTGAAGCGCTTTTTGAAGTGGCTCTGGATGTGGTTTCACATGCTCGACATCATCAATCGTCACAACAACATCAAAAAACTCATCAAGCTTTGAAAACTTTAATCCCATTTCAACGGTTTGTCTCGCTTTCGTTGTAACAATACCAACCTTATAGCCTTGCTTTTTCAACTCTTGAACTGTTTCATATACAGTTTCATATTCTTCTACTAATTCATCATGATGATCATGGTTAAATTGACGATAGCTTGTAATTAACTCTTCAACCTTACTTTCATCAATCTTGCTGAAAGTATCATGTAAAGATGGACCGATAAATGGCAATACATCTTCACGCTTATATTGATTTGGATAATATGTATGTAAAGTATGTAAAAAAGAAGAAATAATAAGTTCATTTGTATTAATTAACGTTCCATCTAAATCAAATAACACTGTATTTATTTTCATTGCCTTAGTCCTTTCTCTTTCCTGAATATGAAAGAAGCAGCATCTTACAATAAGATGCTACTTTTCTCTAATTTTCTAAATATCTTTTATCAGCTTGCCCCATTTTTCGTCTCACAATAATGAAAATAACAGAAATAACAACAAGTCCAATTGACATTACTTGTGCAATACGAAGTGGCCCTAGCATTAAACTATCTGTACGTAACCCTTCTACGAAGAATCGTCCTATTGAATACCAAATTAAATATGTGAAGAATAACTCCCCGCGTCGTAAATTCACTTTTCGTAATGCAAGTAATAGAATTACCCCTGCAAAATTCCATAATGATTCATATAAAAACGTCGGGTGATAGTAAACACCATCAATATACATTTGATTAATAATGAAATCCGGTAAATGAAGGCCTTCTAAAAACTGTCTCGTTACCTCATCACCATGTGCCTCTTGGTTCATAAAGTTTCCCCATCGGCCAATTGCTTGTCCTAGTAAAATACTTGGCGCAGCAATATCCGCCAACTTCCAGAATGAAACTCCGCGGCGTTTCGCAAAAAAAATCCCTGTAATAACAGCCCCGATTAAGCCACCATGAATCGCCAAGCCACCTTGACGAATATTAATAATTTGACTCGGGTTTTGCGCGTAATATTCCCATTCAAAAATAACATAGTACATTCTCGCAAATAGAATAGCGATCGGTACTGCAATTAATACAAGGTCAACAAATGTATCTTTTGGAATACCTAGCCTTTCTCCTTCGCGAGTTGCTAGCCAAAGACCTAATAGCACACCTGTACCGATAATAATCCCGTACCAATAAACAGGAAACGGTCCAAGTTGGATAGCTACGCGGTCAAGCTGTGGTACAGAACCTAACAGCATATGTATGACCTCCCTCTCCAATGTTTACTCCTGATTTCCTAACTCAATCGCACTCATTAATCGTTCTGAGAACTGCTGTGCTGCATTGACACCCATACGTTTTAAACGGAAGTTCATCGCTGCCACTTCAATAATAACAGCTAAGTTTCGACCAGGACGAACTGGAAGTGTAATCTTCGTAAGTTCTGTATCAATAATCTTCATCTTCTCTTCATCAAGACCTAAGCGATCATAATTTTTCTTTTGATCCCAAATTTCAAGATTAATAACAAGTGTAATACGCTTATAATTTCGCACTGCCCCTGCACCGAATAACGTCATAACGTTAATAATGCCTAGACCACGAATTTCTAATAAATGCTCAATTAAATCTGGCGAGCTTCCAACTAACATGTCTTCATCTTCTTGGCGAATTTCTACACTATCATCCGCAACAAGGCGATGACCACGTTTTACAAGCTCAAGAGCTGTCTCACTTTTACCGACACCACTTTGTCCTGTAATTAAAACACCAACGCCGTAAATATCAACTAACACACCGTGTACAGCTGTTGTTGGTGCTAACTTACCTTCTAAATAATTTGTTAAACGACTTGATAATCTCGTTGTCGTTTGAGAAGAGCGTAATAAAGGCATGCCTGATTCACGCGATGCTTGCAGCAACTCATCTGGTACATCTTGATTACGAGTTACAATAATACATGGCGTCTCCTCAGTACAAAGCGCTTTCATTCTCTCTTGTTTTTGCTCTGACGTTAACGTGTCAAAGAACGTAAGCTCCGTCTTTCCAAGAAGCTGCACGCGATCAGCTGGATAATATGTAAAAAATCCTGCCATTTCAATACCAGGTCGTGATAAATCACTTGTATCAATCGGACGATGAATTCCTTCTTCACCACTTATTAACTCCAATTGAAATTGTTCAATTAAATCCTTTGTCCTTACTTTCGGCATATGTATAAACCTCCACTCCGCTGCGGGTTCAGTCTCATTTGATGTAAAATTCCATTCTACCGGATATTGTACCATTTTTTTCTGGAAACAAGAAATACGGTTTCTAATAAATAGAAAAAAACATTTCATACATATCATGAAATGTTTTTCTTTTTGTCATTTTCTCTTTTTTTCATATAAAGGTTCCACAATTGCCTTTTCAATAATCATATTAAAAATTGAAATACAAATTGCCGCAACGATCGCTACACCGAAACCTGATATATTAAATGCGTCTCCTAATAATGAATCTGCTATTTTTAACGTAATCGCATTAATAACAATTAAGAAGAAACCGAAAGTTACAACAGTAATTGGTAGCGTAATTAAAATTAAAAACGGTTTTACGAACACATTTAAAACAGCCAAAATAATACTCGCAATAATTGCAGTTTGTATATTTGCTACGTAAAACGCGTCTGGTGCAATCCCTTTTAAAAGTCCCGATACAGCGATTAACACAACACTATTTACAAGAAGTGATACAATCCATCTCATTTTCTTACACATCCTTTTAAACATATATCTTTCATCATACGCTAATCAATAATAAACGCAAGCACGATACAAACACTTATATCAATTTATTCGATTCTTCATGCTTGTATACCTACTAACACTTCCTTGCAAAATAAGGGCCATACCATCCATGCTCATGCGTTTTCACAAAAGTCCAAGTGAAATCTTTATCTACAATGTAAATATCGCCTTTATACATATCATCTGTTTCACGTAATATATCATCCATACTTAATACACTTGCATCTTTTATTAATAGTACATCATTACAGTGTTGATAGAAGATGTAGCACTCCTTTTTCACCTCATTATGAAACGCATTTTCTGCTTCTTTCCCCTTTAAGTATTTCTTTTTCTCTTTTCACATTGTGGTTCTATTAAAATAATTATCGTACTATTCCACCGCTATATTTCAATTCATACACCTTTTCATCACCTATGAGAATAATTTCTTTACCTTGAAAACAATCAAGAGTGCCTTCATACTCATTCTTGAAAATATATGTACCTGATTTATAGTAATTTGGACCACGATAGATAGAATTCGTATCAACTGACCTTAATGCTTGGCGAAGAAAGTTATAAATTGGACCCATGATATCCCAATCTGAGTTTGGGTTAGTGACACCACCTGAATAGACCATTGACCAAATGGGACGATTCTCAAACTCTACAGTTTCTTGTCCAATAAAAAAAGCTGAACCAAAATAAATATCTCGATAAAAATAATCACCGCTACTGTACTCAAGTTGTTTCGATCCGTTTAATAACGCCTGAACCGATGCGTCATCTCCCTGAGATGCATATGTCCTTCTTTTCGCTTCTACAATAAATTGGGCAAGTGATTTATGATTAATTGACATAATCCCCCTCCATTACAATTCCATTTTGATACCTTATAAATTTCTTAAAACCCCATCTTCTCCCCCTATACAATAAAAACCGAGCGTCATTTCAACTCGGTTTTTATTACTAAACTTATTGTGATAGCTCTACTTCTTTTATTCTCTCTTTCATTCTTGCTTTATCACGATTTAAAATCTCTTTTAAATACTTACCTGTATACGAGCGCTCTTCTTTCACTACTTGCTCTGGCGTTCCGGAAGCAACGATTTGTCCACCTTTGTCTCCGCCCTCTGGTCCAAGGTCAACGATATAATCCGCTGTTTTAATTACATCTAAATTATGTTCAATTACAAGTACCGTCTCACCGCTCTCAACAAGACGTTGCAACACTTCTAGAAGACGCGCGATATCATGCGCATGTAAACCAGTCGTTGGCTCATCTAAAATGTATAGTGTACGACCTGTAGAACGACGGTGTAATTCAGAAGCTAATTTCACACGCTGTGCTTCACCACCAGATAACGTCGTAGCTGGTTGTCCTAATTTCATATAACCAAGCCCTACATCTACAAGCGTTTGAAGTTTACGCTTAATTTTTGGGATATTAGCGAAGAACTCTACCCCGTCTTCAATCGTCATCCCTAACACTTCAGAAATGTTTTTATCTTTATATTTCACTTCTAACGTTTCACGGTTGTAACGTTTACCGTGACAAACTTCACACGGAACGTATACGTCTGGTAAGAAGTGCATTTCGATTTTAATAATTCCATCACCACGGCACGCTTCACAACGTCCACCTTTTACGTTAAAGCTGAAACGTCCTTTTTGATATCCGCGCACTTTCGCTTCATTCGTTTGAGCAAACACATCACGAATATCATCGAACACACCTGTATAAGTCGCAGGGTTAGAACGTGGTGTACGACCGATTGGCGATTGATCTATATCGATTACTTTATCTAAATGTTCAAGACCTTTAATCTCTTTATGCGTACCTGGCTTCGCTTTCGCTTTATATAACTTTTGCGCTAACGATTTATATAGTACTTCATTAATCATCGTACTTTTACCAGAACCAGATACACCCGTTACCGCTACAAACGTACCAAGCGGGAATGACATTTTCGCGTTCTTTAAATTATTCTCTTTTGCACCGACAATTTCCACTTTTCGTCCGTCACCTTTACGTCTTTCAAGTGGAACTGGAATAAACTCTTTACCGCTTAAATACTTCCCTGTTAGCGAATTCTCATCTTGCATCACTTCAGCTGGTGTACCTGCTGATACGACTTGTCCACCGTGAATACCTGCGCCAGGCCCGATATCAAGTAAATAATCAGCTGCCATCATCGTATCTTCATCATGCTCAACAACAATTAACGTATTACCTAAATCACGCATTTCTTGCAATGTACGAATAAGACGATCGTTATCGCGCTGATGCAAACCGATAGAAGGCTCATCAAGAATGTAAAGTACGCCAGTAAGACGAGAACCAATTTGTGTCGCTAAACGAATACGTTGCGCCTCACCACCTGATAAAGTTCCTGCGGCACGACTTAACGTTAAATAATCTAAACCGACGTTCACTAAGAACCCAACGCGCTCCTGAATTTCTCTTAAAATTAAATGAGCAATTTTTTGTTGTTTCTCTGTTAGCTCCACACTTGAGAAGAATTCCTGTACTTCTTGAACAGAATATTTCGTTACATCAGCAATCGTTTTTCCGCCAACGAAAACAGCTAAACTCTCAGGTTTTAAACGTCCACCTTTACACTTCGGACAAGCTTGTTCTGCCATATACTTTTCCATTTGCTCACGAATGTAATCAGAACTCGTTTCGCGATAACGACGTTCAATATTTGGAATAACACCTTCAAATAAAATCTCATTTTCCTTTACTTGACCAAATTCATTTACATAGCGGAAATAAACTTTCTCTTCACCGCTTCCGTACAACACTTTATCAAATAAATCTTTCGGTATATCTTTCACAGGCACATCCATATCAACGCCGTAGTGATTACATACAGATTGTAAAAGCTGTGGGTAATATTGTGAACTTGTCGGTTCCCAAGGCGCAATCGCATGTTCATTTAATGATAAATCCCAGTTCGGAATAACAAGTTCTAAATCTACCTCTAGCTTTGAGCCAAGTCCATCACAAGAAGGACATGCACCGAACGGACTATTGAATGAGAACATACGCGGCTCTAATTCTCCGATTGAAAAACCACAATGCGGACAAGCATGATGCTCACTAAATAGAAGTTCCTCTTCTCCCATAACATCGATTAACACTCGTCCCCCGCCAAGCTTTAATGCACTTTCAAGTGAATCCGCAAGACGGCTTGCGATTCCTTCTTTTACAACAATACGATCTATTACAACTTCAATGGAATGCTTCTTATTTTTATCTAACGTAATATCTTCAGACACATCAAGCATTTCACCATCAACACGTACACGAACATATCCTTGCTTCTTAATGTCTTCAAGTACTTTCACATGTGCACCTTTACGGCCAGAAACGATAGGAGCTAACACTTGTAATTTCGTACGTTCAGGATATTCAAGGACGCGGTCTACCATCTGCTCTACTGTTTGTGATGTAATTTCAATGCCATGATTCGGACAAATTGGCGTACCAATTCGCGCAAATAATAAACGTAAATAATCATAAATCTCCGTTACTGTTCCAACTGTTGAACGTGGATTACGACTCGTCGTTTTTTGATCGATTGAAATTGCTGGTGACAATCCTTCAATCGTATCTACATCCGGTTTATCCATTTGCCCTAAAAACTGGCGTGCATACGCAGATAACGATTCTACGTATCTGCGCTGCCCTTCTGCATAAATCGTATCAAATGCTAATGATGATTTCCCCGAACCAGACAATCCCGTCACAACGACAAGCTGATTTCTCGGAATGGTTACATCAATATTTTTTAAGTTATGTGCTCTAGCACCTTTTACAACGATAAAATCCTTGCTCTTACTCACTCTTTTCACCCTTCCGCTTTTAATTCTAATAGTAAATCTCTTAATTCAGCTGCACGCTCGAAGTCTAACGCTTTTGCTGCTTCTTTCATTTCTGCTTCCATCTTCGCAATTGTCTTTTCACGCTCTTTTTTCGTCATCTTCTTAGCTGGCGTTGCTTCATACGTTTCTGTTGCTTCAGCAGCTGTCGTTGCACGAATTACATCACGCACACCTTTTTGAATCGTTTTCGGCGTAATACCATGCTCTTCATTGTAAGCTTCTTGTATACTACGACGACGCTTCGTTTCTTCAATCGCAATTTCCATCGATCTCGTTATGCGATCTGCGTACATAATAACGCGGCCGTTTTCATTACGTGCTGCACGACCGATTGTTTGAATTAATGAACGTTCTGAACGCAAGAATCCTTCCTTATCAGCATCTAAAATAGCTACAAGTGATACTTCTGGAATATCTAACCCTTCTCGTAATAAGTTAATACCGACAAGAACATCAAACTTACCAAGACGAAGATCCCGAATAATTTCAATACGTTCTAATGTTTTCACTTCAGAATGCAGGTAATTCACCTTAATCCCTACATCTTTTAAGTAGTCTGTTAAATCCTCTGACATCTTCTTCGTTAAAGTTGTAATTAATACACGTTCATTTTTTGCAATGCGATCTTGAATCTCTCCTAATAAATCGTCAATCTGCCCTTCAATTGGTCGTATATCAATTGGCGGATCTAAAAGCCCTGTTGGACGAATAATTTGTTCTATTACTTCTGGCGACTGCTCTAATTCATACGGTCCTGGCGTTGCTGACACGTAAATAACTTGATTTGTTTTCTCTTCAAACTCATCAAATGTGAGCGGTCTATTATCTAAAGCTGATGGCAGACGGAATCCATGATCCACAAGCACTTGCTTACGCGCTTGGTCCCCGTTATACATCGCTCTTACTTGCGGCACTGATACGTGCGACTCATCCATAACGATTAAGAAATCTTCCGGGAAATAGTCTAATAACGTATACGGCGTTGCCCCCGCTGGACGAAGTGTTAAATGACGGGAATAGTTTTCAATACCTGAACAAAAGCCCATCTCACGCATCATTTCTAAATCATAACGTGTACGCTGCTCTATACGCTGCGCTTCTAACAACTTGCCGTTATCATTTAATTCCTTTAAACGCTCTTCTAGTTCTTTTTCGATATTTTCAATAGCGACCTTCATTTTTTCTTCACGTGTAACGAAGTGAGATGCTGGGAAAATTGCTACATGATCACGTTCTGCTAATACTTCCCCTGTTAACGCATTTACTTCGCGAATACGATCAATTTCATCACCGAAAAACTCAATTCGGATACAATGCTCGTCAAGTGATGCCGGGAAGATTTCAACTACATCTCCGCGCACACGGAATGTACCGCGCTTGAAATCAATATCATTACGTCCATACTGCACATCAACAAGTTCACGAAGCAATTGATTGCGATCCTTCTCCATACCAACTCGAAGTGAAACAACTAACTCGCGGTATTCTTCTGGAGAACCTAAACCATATATGCACGAAACACTCGCAACGATAATTACATCATCCCGTTCAAATAATGCAGACGTTGCCGAGTGACGCAATTTATCAATTTCATCATTAATCTGTGCGTCTTTTTCAATAAACGTATCTGTTTGCGGCACATACGCTTCTGGTTGATAATAATCGTAATAACTAACAAAATATTCAACTGCATTATTTGGGAAAAAGTCCTTCAACTCACTATATAACTGTCCTGCTAACGTTTTATTATGAGCCATGACAAGTGTTGGCTTTTGCACTTCTTTAATGACATTTGAAATCGTAAATGTCTTACCCGTTCCTGTCGCTCCAAGCAACACTTGCTTTTTCTTTCCGCTATTAATTCCCTCTACAAGCTTCTCTATAGCTACCGGCTGATCACCTTGCGGGGAATACGCTGAGACAATTTCAAATTGACGTTCCAAGAAAATCCGACCTCCTCATAAAAATCTGTATTATTATTTTACCACGAATGCCTATAAAAAACCTAAAAAAACGAACAGATATTCGGTAAAGTTTTCGACAATATATACATAGAAAAAGGAAGGAGTATATACTTCCTTCCTCTACTAACTCTATTTTTTAGGTACATATAATACATCATATCCATTGCGCCCATCTTCATTCGTACAATCTATTAGCTTATAAGTGGTTCCTGATTCGCGCTCGTCTTTAACAATACTTTTACAACTATCTTTATATAACCCTTTATTATCACCGGCAAATTGGTCTTTTCTATTATCTGACACATAAAGTATATCGTTCTTACTACGCTCTAACGTTTGAAAAATCGGGTCACCTTCATGGGTATACTGTACAATTCTTATTTTATCAACTTCCCTTTGCTCGACATTCAAAACGAACTTTTCAAATTTATCTAGATTGAGAATTCCTGCTCCCTTTACAATGACATCATTCTGCCTATCAATTGTTGTGCTTGATGGTGAGCATGCTACTAAACTAAAGAGAAATATCCATATAAAACTGGTTCTTTTTCCTACTGTCATCCTCTCCTATACGAAACTATTGGCATACTAAAAAGCTACTTCCCCTAAGAAAGTAGCTTCTTGTTCCCTTTCTCCTTCTTCGGAAAAAGAACATATGAAAATGAAATAGCTGCATCCACTAAAAGTATAATCGCCCAAACTTGGCTAACCCGACTCGCTGCTTTATTTAAAACAATTCCCGTTTCTAACCAATTATGCCATTGTTCAACCGGGGCAAGACCGTACAGAAAGAAAAAGAAAATATGCACAACAACAAACAAACTAAGGTGCAAGACCCAATTTTTTATTTCCTGCTTCGCATAAGCCATACCTGTTAATTCTACCTGTTCTTCTATAATAGGCGCCGGCTCATTCCGCCATTTCGCAACTAGCTTTTGCGCAAATATATCAAGCTTCTTCAAATCCTTTTTCCCGTAGAAAACTGCATACAATAAAATAATTACCGTAATGATTTGAAAGTTAGAGAACTTTCCTGTTTGATAATAGTCCACTACCCCTAAAGTTAAAATAAACACTTCATTTATGAGTAGTACAATCCCCATAATAAAACTCGCCTTTTTCAAACGGAATCCGTAACGGAGTAAAAAGAAACCGATAGCTGATAACCAAAATACAATCTCTGCCCCAATTAAAAAATACCAACGATATTCTGCAAGTATACTCATTTATCCTTCTCCTTTTCATCATATATACGAAAAGCTTCATCCATATATAATAAAAGTTCTTCTTCGATTGGATACATGCTCATTTTCTGGGAATCTTCTTTCGATTTTCTAACTTCCCATAACTTATCTAAAAACGCTTCGTCACCATTAGCCATTTCTAAACACTTCTGCATTAATCTCTTCGTTGCCCCTTGTACCTCATCATTTGCAGCTTCTTTACCATCTTTCATAAAAGTGCGAAATTGCTTTAATAAATCTACCCACTCTAAAACATTCGGATCTTCTTCACTCATATTCGGCAAATTCTGAAGCAATTTTTGTTCTTCCTTTGAAAACACTTCATTTTGAAATATTTCACGTATACGAGAAGACTGTTTCGAAAGCTGAATTAATTCAAACATAACTTTCCAATCGAGCTCTCCCTCTACATCTACCGAATAAACAACCGCTTGTAAAACACGCTCCATTCGATTAAATTTCTTTTGTTCTTCCTGTACAAATCGAAGTTGTTTTTCAAGAGAATTCTTTAAATCCAACTCACCTTTTACTAACATATTCGCAGTTTCTTTTAACGAAAATCCCATTTCCTTTAAAAATAAAATTTGTTGCAAACGAATAACGTCCGCTTCACTATATAACCGATGTCCACCCTCTGTTTTACCACTCGGCTTTAATAAATCTATTTGATCATAATAACGTAATGTGCGTACTGTTATCCCTGTTTCTTTCGTCAATTGTTGAATTGAAATCACTATCATCACCTCTTCTCCTTCATTATAAAAGATGACGTTACGTAACTTTCAAGTGTTTTGTAAAAAAATACAAAAGGCTGTTTATACGCTTCGTATAAACAGCCTTTACGGAAATAACCCCTTTTGCACAGCACGACCACAAAATAAAATAAGTGCTCCGACAACAACGCTCGTTGCTGTTTTATGATAATGAGCTGAAACTAATAAATAATACGATAAACCTACAGTACCAAGCATAATACAAATACTCGGCACTGGATTATGAGAGAAGTTCTGCATTCCCCAAAACAAAGCAAAAATAGCTGTAGCGACACATAATACCGGTAATCCCATCCCAGTTCCCCTTTTTCTATCTATTCCTTGTTGCTAACACGCTCGTCGATGCCATACTTATTAATAGACCAAAAATAGCAATATATAATAACTCATTTACATGTACTACTGGCCTGTCTAAATATTTATTTACACAAAGATACATAATGAATAAGAACACGAAGCTTGTCATAACTCCAGCGTAAATATTTCTTCCACCTTCACTCCAAAATATTTGGCGATTTTTAAGGATAACTCTAGACTCGGGTTGTAATGATGGTTTTCAATCGCCACGATTGTCTGCCGTGTCACCTGCATCGCCTTTGCCATTTCAACTTGCGTTATATGATGTTGCTTTCTTAATTCTTTAATTTTATTTTTTACACCCATAGGCTCCACCTTCAAAAGTAAAGATATCTTTACTTTAATTATAAATATTTTCCAAATACAAGTAAAGATATCTTTACAAATTTTAGAAAAACGTCTCATTAAACATCTACTCTAACAAAGTACAAAAGTAATTCAATTTATATCAGCGATTTTTCAAATATATCAGCGCAACTGAAATTATATCGGCGATTTCCCAAATATATCAGCGCAACTCCATTTATATCAGCGATTTTTCGAATATATCGACTTACCGACAAATACCGACATTCGTAGCAAGGTAAACATAAGAAAAAGCTGCCCCCAAATATACCTTCGGGAACAGCTCTCTCCTTTACTACATAAATCCTAACGCATATACAAGAACATATCCAAGCACCGATAAGCAAACCGAGCCAATTAGCCCTGCCACGAATGCTTTGCTTCCTAACTTACGGAACGTTTTAAACTCTACATTTAAACCAAGCCCCGCCATCGCCATTGCGATAAGCATATAAGCGATGACTACAATATATCCCGCAACAACTTCTGGAATAATCCCGAGCGAATGCACTGCACTCATCGCTAAAAATCCGAAAATGAACCACGGAATTGGAAGGTCGCGCCATGATCTTTTTTCCCTGCTTCCTTCACTCTTACCAAACCATAATCCAATTAAAACCGCTACTGGTACAAGCATTGCAACGCGCGTTAACTTCACGATAACTGCGATGTCTACAGCCGCGCTTCCTCCTGGCGCCGCAGCTGCGATGACATGAGCGATTTCATGCAGCGTGGCCCCTGAGAATACACCGTAACCGTATGGAGATAGGCCAAGTACTGGATATAATAACGTATAAATAAGAGTAAATATTGTACCTAAAATCGCAATGATTGCAGCCCCAACTGCCGTTTCATCATCTTTTGCTTTCACTTGCGGCGCAATTGCCACGACCGCTGCCGCGCCGCAAATTGCTGTTCCACATGCTGTTAGAATCCCAAGTTTCTTTTCTACCTTAAATACTTTCGTTAGTCCATATACAACGAAAATTGTAAATATAATAACAACCGCAGCGATAACCAATACTTTCGGTCCCGCCTTCGCAATATCAACAAGATTTAATCGCATTCCAAGTAAGATGATCCCGAAGCGAAGTAATTTCTTACTCGCGAAATTCGTTCCTGCAATCGCATCATGAGGAACTCCAATTGCCGCACGCCAAACCATCCCAATTAGAATAGCAATTACTAATTGTCCCATAATATTTAAAAATGGAAGCTCCGCTAAATATTTCGCCACAATTGCGATTAATAATGTAATCCCAATCCCTTGCGAAAATCCAAAACGCTTCTTCTTTTGTATAACAAGTGTTTGTTCCACTTTGAACCACTCCAATAATCGTATTGGAACATGCATGTTCTTTCTACTTACATTATAAGAGAGTTTCTATAATAAGTTTAATACCAATACCAAATCTCTATCATCAGAAATACTTATGATAAGATGATAGAAAAAGAAAGGAGCAGATGATATGAACGTAGACATTTTAAAAATTTTTGTTACGGTTGTTGAACAGAAACACTTCTCTCGTGCAGCAGAATTATTAAACCTTTCACAGCCTGGCGTAAGTATGCACATTCGCAACTTAGAAAACGAATTTGGAACTACACTCATTCAGCGATCCCCGAAGCACGTTCAAGTGACCGAGGCCGGAAACATTTTATATATACATGCAAAGCAAATACTCTCTCTTTACGAAGACGCTAAGCAAGAAATTAACGAGCTACATAACGTTGTAACAGGAACACTTCGCATCGGTGCTAGTTTTACAATTGGCGAATACTTACTCCCGAAAATATTAGCTAATTATGCCAATGAAAATCCACGCGTCGAAGTCCATACCTTTATCTCAAATACAGAAGACGTTTTGCAAAGTCTTCGATCTAATCAAATTGATATCGGCTTAGTGGAAGGGCAAGTCGTATACGCCGACGTTGACGTTGAAACATTTATGCAAGATGAAATGAAACTCGTCGTCCCGCCAAATCATCCACTGCTCGACACAAAGGAAGTGAATGAAAGGACACTCCAAGATCAAGTGTGGGTATTAAGAGAAAGTGGTTCCGGAACACGTGCTTATAGCGATCGCTTTATTCATCAACACCATTTAAAAATGAAACGATTCTTTACCTTTAGTAGTATCCAAAGCGTAAAGGAAGCTGTCGCTGCCGGGCTTGGCATCGCTATACTTTCTGATTGGACTGTACGGAAAGAGCTACTGGCAAAAGAACTATTCCACGTCGAAATTCCAAATGAACAACTCATCCGTCCATTCTCCATCGTGCGCGGCAAATATTTTATTCCGTCTAAAGCTATTCAAGTGTTTTTAAATCATGTAGATTACTTTGCGAAAAAACAGAGTTGACCTTCACATTAGTGTGAAGGTTTACAATACATGTAAAAGGAGTGAAACGCATTGCGAATTGGGGAGTTATCAAAAGAAACTGGCGTTAGCGAAAGATCACTAAGACATTACGAAGAAAAGGGATTACTCCCTTCGAAGCGCCTCGCAAATGGCTATCGTGATTTTGACGAAAGTGCCATCGAAAAAGTGGAGCTTATTCAAATGTACTTACAAATTGGCTTAAATTTAGAAGAGACGGCAAGGATGCTGCGCTGCCTTGAAATTGAACCGCACTTATACGACAATCCGTGCAGCAGCATCCTTACGCTTTATGAAGATAAACTTAATGAAGTAACAAAGCAAATTTCATTACTTTCCAATATTCAAACGAATTTGCAAAAACACGTTTCACTCCTAAAAAAAGCAAAAGAAAAGGAATGATTACATGTTTGTTATACACGGCAGTTCAAGACAAAATGGAAATACGGAAGCTTTAACACATATGATGATTGATGGAATTGAAACAGAACAAATTTATTTACGTGATCACACAGTCTATCCTATTACAGATCAGCGTCATGATGCAGGAGGATTCCAACCTGTAGATGATGACTACGAGCAGTTAACGAAGCGCATGTTAGAGCACGACACAATTATCTTTGCTACACCATTATATTGGTACGGGATGAGTGGTCATATGAAAAACTTCATCGATCGCTGGTCACAAAGCTTGCGTGATACATCCCTTCATTTCAAAGAAAAAATGAAAGGCAAAAAAATGTACGTTGTTATCGTTGGCGGCGATAATCCGAAACTAAAAGCATTACCGCTTATCTCCCAGTTCCAATACATCTTTGATTTTGTTGGTTCATCATTTGAAGGTTATATTATTGGGGATGCGAATGGATTAAATGAAATTCAAAATGATGCTGAGGCGCTAGCGAAAGCACAAATTTATAATAACGAATTCAAAAATCACAAGCTGAAATAAGTTTGACAAACTCATTTGTATGCGCATACAATAAAAGTAATATTATGAAAGGAAGGTACTTTGACCAATGAAGTTCTAATTCTCTTATTTATTTCATCCATCACAAATAGTGAACAAAAATGATGAAAACTAGCAGAGGATTAGTCTGTCCATTTGTCGATACTTTCTTTCGAAACGATCATGTGAAAAATCGTTTATTTATGTACGATTTTTACATGCAAGGACGACATTTATCCTCTCTAGTGAAACTAGGGAGGTTTTTTTATGACTATTTTATTCGCACGTAATATTGAAAAAAGCTTTGGTGATCGTACACTATTTACGTTACCATCACTGGAAATTCAATCACAGGATCGCATAGGAATTGTCGGAGTCAACGGTGCTGGTAAATCTACGTTATTACAAATATTAAGTAAAGAAATAGAAGCTGACAAAGGCATAGTAACTCATCATAGTTCTATCAGCATCATTCCTCAGCTTAGCGAAGAACTACCAGAAACCGCTTCTTCTCTCGCAAAAGGAAAATGGTGCATTTCAAACGTTACAGATTCAATGAGCGGCGGTGAACGAATGCGTCTAAAGATTGCCCACGCTCTTGAACAGAATGCAGGCATTTTATTCGCTGATGAACCAACAAGCCACTTAGATATGACCGGTACAGAACAATTAGAAAAGGCACTTTTATCTTATAAAGGGGCACTTGTTTTAATATCACATGATCGTGACTTTTTAGATGCAATATGTACAAAAATCATCGAAATCGAAGACGGCACTATTCAAGAGTATAAAGGTAATTATTCAAACTATCGCAAGCAAAAAGAACGTGAGCGAATACAAAAACAAGCAGAATATGAGCAATATGTACAAGAAAAAAATCGTTTAGAGCAGTCCATTTTACAAAAAAAGCAACGTGCTTCTAGCATGACAAAAATCCCAACACGGTTCAGTTCATCTGAATCTAAACTGTATAAATTAAGTGGGGCTCATGGCCAAGAACAGGTTAGTAAAGCAGCGAAAGCATTAGAAACACGTCTTGAAAAACTAGAAAAGAAGGAAAAGCCAAAGGATCTTTCTCAAGCTCAGTTTGACGTGCAATACCATACACCCATTCATAGTAAAGTGGCATTACAGTTTAATAAAGCAACAAAGAAAATAGATGACCGCACACTATTCAAAAATATGAACGGAACGATTGTCCCTGGTGCAAAGCTTGCTATTTTAGGGGCAAACGGAAGTGGAAAAACGACCCTGTTCAACATGCTTCTTGCAAACGAGCGTGGCATTCAGCTTTCGAAAAGTTGTAAGATTGGGTACTTTGAACAAACACTATCCATTTTAAAAACGGATAAAACCATTTTAGAAAATGTGCTAGAAGAAACAAACTATACAGAGTCGTTCGTTCGCACAATACTTGCACGGCTTCTATTCCGCCGTGAAGATGTTCATAAACCTGTGCACGTTCTAAGCGGGGGCGAGCGAATGAAGGTTGCACTCGCAAAAGTATTTTTAGGAAACTATAATATGCTTCTGCTTGATGAACCGACAAACTATTTAGACTTAGCAACACAAGAAGAATTAGAAAGCATGTTACAAGAATATCCTGGCACTATACTTTTTATTAGCCATGACCGTGCCTTTATTCGCTCTGTGGCAGACCATATTCTACAAGTAGACGAGAGTGAACCTAGAGTATTCCACGGTAATTACGAGCAATACACCAAGAGAACAACCGAGGATTCTGTAAACGTTACCGAACAAGAATTGTTACGATTACAAACAAAATTAACAGAAATCATCGGCCGAATTTCCATACCAAATCATCACGATGACATTAAATCTCTCGAACAAGAATACGAAACATTATTAATTGAAATCCGGAAATGTAAAGGAGCACTCTAATGTCTTCCCTATATATCGACGGGACCTTCCGCATTTCCCAAGAAATATTGAATCTTCGACATAGCATACAAAAAGCCGTGCATCAGCACGGCTTTTTACTTCAGATACGGACAGCAGTCCCGCTGACCGCAACCATTAGCATCCCTTCGCGAACCACTTCATAATCCACGTCGATACCAACAATTGCATTCGCATTTTTTTGTCTTGCGAAAGTTTTCATTTCTTCCATTGCGATGTCGCGCGCTTCTTTTAATTTACTTTCATAAGCGCCAGCACGACCACCGACAACGTCACGGACAGAGGCGAAGAGGTCACGAACGATATTCGCACCCATAATCGCTTCTCCATTGACGATATCGATATACTCAATAATTTCTTTTCCTTGAATTGTAGACGTTGTTGTTACAATCATACTTTATTACCTCCCATATGAGATTTTTACCTACTTATGGTGCACTAATTCCGTACAAATTATATTTACGAACTAAACTGAGCTTCGTATAACCTACTGTATCCCCCGCCTTGCTCAATTAATTCATCATGTGAACCTTGTTCTGCAATACCATCTTTATTTACAACGACGATGCGATCTGCATTTTTAATCGTTGCCAGTCTATGAGCGATAACTAACGTTGTACGACCGACAGATAGTTCAGCAAGTGATTTTTGAATCGCAAGTTCCGTCTCTGTGTCTAATGCGGAAGTCGCTTCATCTAATATTAAAATTGGCGGGTTTTTCAAGAACATACGAGCAATTGCTAGACGTTGTTTCTGTCCACCTGAAAGTTTCACACCGCGCTCACCAATAACGGTATCTAAACCGTCTCGTTGTGAGTAAATTAAGTCTTCTAATTGCGCACTTTTTACTGCCTGCCAAATTTCAGCTTCTGACGCCTTTAAATTTCCGTAAGCAATATTTTCACGAATCGTTCCAGAGAATAGGAACACGTCTTGCTGCACAATTCCAATTTGCTTACGAAGTGAAGATAACGTCATGTCTTTCGTATCAATACCATCAATTTGAATGGATCCAGATGATTGCTCATAAAAACGTGGTAATAAGCTACATAACGTCGTTTTTCCAGCTCCAGATGGTCCAACGAACGCAACTGTTTCACCTGCATGTATTTTCAAACTAATATCATTTAAAATCGGTTCTTTATTTTCATATCCGAACGTAATGTTGTTATATTGAATATCACCGTGTACATGTTTCACTTCCATCGCATCTTTAGAGTCCACAATATCTGGCTCTGTTTCAAGAAGCTCTACATACCTCTTAAAACCGGCAATCCCTTTCGGATAACTTTCGATTACCGCATTAATTTTTTCAATTGGGCGGAAGAAAATATTCGTTAATAGAACGAATCCGATAAATCCACCGTACGTTAATTCACCTTGCAGAACAAACCATGTACCGCATATTAAGACGAAGAGCGTTACGAGGCGCATGAGCATATAACTAATCGATGAATTTAACGCCATAATTTTATACGCCATTAATTTCGTTGTACGGAAACGAGCGTTGTTCACAGCAAATTGCTCTTTCTCAAACTTTTCATTTCCGAATGCTTGTACAACGCGAATACCACCAACGTTATTCTCAATACATGCATTGAAATCAGCAACGTCTGAGAATAAACGTCTAAACGTACCTGTCATTTTTTTGTTGAAGTAAAGTGCTAACCATAATAGGAATGGAATGACGAAGAACGTTAATAGCGCTAACTTCCAGTTGATCATCATCATAAATGAGAATGCCCCAACTAAAGTCATTACAGCGATAAATAAATCTTCTGGCCCATGGTGAGCAATTTCCCCAATTTCCATTAAATCGTTCGTAAGACGTGAAATTAAATGACCTGTTTTATTATTGTCAAAAAATCTGAATGATAGCTTTTGAATATGATCAAATAATTTCTGTCTCATATCTGTTTCAATGTTAACACCAAGCATATGTCCCCAGTATGTAACGACATATTGTAAACCTGCATTTAACATATACACTGCAAGTAAACCGAAACAAGCCCATAAAATAAGCGTCCAGTTTTGCCCTGGCAATAACTTATCAATAAATTGATTTACGATAAGCGGGAAGCCAAGTTCTAGTAATCCTGCGACGACTGCACAAGAAAAGTCGAGTATAAATAAACCTTTATACGGTTTATAGTAAGAAAAAAATTTACGTAGCATATCTTCCCTCCATTTTCCAAAATTAAAAAGACTCCCTAAATGATAACCATTATCAAATAATTATTCAAGTGATTCGACTATGAAACTAAAATGAGGTTTGCGATAGTTGTCGTTTTTTGCCGGAAAGTCGATATATTTGGATAATCGCTGATATATTTCAATAATCGCCGATATATCTCAAGTTGCGCTGATATATTCCGATAATCGCCGATATAAATTTCATGTACTATAACTACCGCCCATCTTACACAAAAAAGGCATCACCACAAGGTGATACCTTTTCTTCTATTACATCGCTTCCGAATCCCACTCATGCTCCTGCTGAACAAACACAATACCCAATTCGTGATGTCCACCAGCGTATAATGCCGTTTGAGCAAGACGTAACTCTCCGTTTGTATCTAATACTTCTAACTTACAAAATGCTCCTGTCGTCTTCGTTTGAAGCGCATCATAAAATTCCTCAGCACTTCTTGGAATGACTCCATTTACTTTCGTAATCATTTCTCCAGGCAGTAAATTCAGCTCTGCTCCAATTGTATTTGGAATTGTATCTAGTACAACGAGTCCATCATTACGTGCAGCGAAGTATGCTGGTCTTGTTTCATCCGCAATTTTCTCTTGCATGGAAATTGTAAAACGTCCAAGCATTGCAACGCCCATTGCAATAATGGCAAGTACGTGCCACCAATAACTTGCGATTCCTAAAACAAGCACAAGTCCTGCTAATCCGTACACACGTCTTCCTGTAAATAATAAAGCTTCCGTCGGCTCATAACTTCTAATCCTTCTCATAAATCCAATTAAAAATGGAACGAGGAATAGAGAATATGTATGTGAACCGATTGACACGACAGGCCACCATGAAATAAACTGCGTTACTGCTTCACCTGGTACAAGAATAAAAATAGGAACGATCCATAAACGCTTTGATTCGTGTAAACCAATCTTTAGTCCACGCTTACCCTTCCTAATCTTCGGCGTCGAATATCCTACTGCATTTTTAGAAATCAACAAGCCCTCTACAACGAGCATGATGCCTAGCAAAATAGCAAGGGATACGATTGTATTCTCTTCACCTTCTCCAAGCTGTAAGAAAGAAACTGGTAGCTTAGAAGATAATAGAACACATACAATCGCGATACTAAACGTATAAGCCGCTGATAAATATCGATACATAGCAGTTAATCCAAATAGTAACGTCCAAAGTAAAATGGCCCATAAGCTCGCCTTAGAAACAACAAGTCCGAGCCCAATCGTAATGATAGATACGATTAATCCGTATTTAACTCCCGCCAATAAAGATGTTCGCAGTTCAAACCAAATATCATAAACTTTAAAAGAAAAATCTTTTCGTTCTCGTAACATACGTAAGTATCCAACGAAGATACTACTTATTAAAAATACATAGACAGCAGGGTGTAAGAAAAAACGTCCAACTGCCCGCATTATTTCAAAAATCCATGCCTCCACGAACCCATTCACCACCATTTATATCATTCTTTCTTTTTATATTATCATAACTGGACAAACGTTTGTTTAACACAAAAAAATACAGGCAGCAAACCGCCTGTATTTCTTTTTACTTCGCCATTAATTTTAATGCTGACTGTAATTGTAGATCATTTTCTCCAGAACGGATTTTTTCAATAATTTTCGTTTGAATCGCCTCAGCTGTCTTTTTATCGAGCTGTCCTGTCGCTTCCATCTTATTCGCATTTTGGAATGCTTTCAGTGCTGATTCTGTCTCTTTACTAAAGTAGCCATCTTCACGTCCTGGTACATATCCTAAACTCTTAAGCATTTCTTGGGCATGTTTTACTTGTACATCATTTGCATTGTATGAAAGTGTCTTTTCAATTTGAATTGGTGTCGCATGATAATAATCTGGTTGTTTCACTTCTACAGTTGGCTTGATTCCTTTTTTATGAATCCAGTTTCCATCCGGTGTTAACCATTTGAACATCGTTAATTTGATGTTGCTACCATCTTTAAATGGAACAGCTTGCTGAACAGTACCTTTGCCAAACGTTTTTTCACCAATTAAATCGTATCCTTCTCCCTCTTTTAGCGCACCCGCTAAAATCTCTGAAGCAGAAGCACTTCCGTTATCAATTAATACTGAAATCGGATATGGTTTTCTCTCTTTCAGTTCCGTAGAGAATTTCTTCTTCTCACCATTTCTTTGCTCTACTTGTAGCATCGGCTTTTTATCCGTCATAATTTCTCCTAGTATCTCTTCTACACTATTTAAGTAGCCACCTGGATTACCACGTACGTCAATAACTAAGCCTTTTATGTTTTTCTTCTCTAACTCTTTTAACTGATCCTTAAATTCTTTCGCTGTATTTTCAGCAAAAGAAGTGATTTGCATATAACCGATATCTTTTCCACTCTCTTGTTTCACAGAGCTAAACACTGTGAAGATTGGAATTTTTTCACGCTTAATTTTAAATACAATCGGATCAGCTACTCCTGCACGCTTAATTTCAATCGCAACAGTCGTTCCTTTTTTACCACGAATCTTTAATACTGCTTCTTCACGTGATAAATCTTTCACACTATTTCCATCTACAGATAAAATTTGGTCATTCGGTTTAATTCCAATCTTTTCTGCTGGTGAGCCTTTAATTGGAGATACGATAATAAGCTTACCGTCCGTTTTGTTCACCTCAGCCCCAATCCCTTCTAACTCGGGATCAAGCGATTCACTAAACTGTTTAGCCGTTTCTTTATCCATATACGTGGAATAAGGGTCCTTCAGCGTAGACAACATGCCTTGTATTGCACCTTCGACTAATTTTTCATCTTTCACGTCTTCCACATAACGTGAATCAATTAGTGCATACGCCTCATTAATTTTTGCCAAATTCCCTTGCGCAGTGCTAGCGTTTCCATTCGAAATTGTTTGCGTTACTTCTGCTGGGTTAACCCCAAATAAAGACATACCCGCAAACATTCCGCCAGCACCAATTAAAAATGCAACAACCATTCCAATAATTGCAACTCTACGTTTCAATGCGGAATTCCCCTTTCCAAAACACACAGGTGGTGTAGCAAAAGGCATCACACAGTGTGTGATGCCTTTACCTATTTCTACTATATGATAAGCTTGTACGAATTATGTTTGCAACTTTTTATACTTTTAAGAAGCGACGAATTGACATTACACTTCCCCACATACCGATTAAAGCCCCGATTAACACTAGTAAACCAGCTAATTGGAATACGAATGGGCTGTATGGTAGAAGTTCGAAAATTGTTCCGCCAAGTTTTTCGTTAAACACACCTTGCAACGAATTATACGTAACTAGAATTAAGCCAATTGGAATAATTGATCCTAATACTCCTAGGAATAATCCCTCTAATAAGAACGGCCAACGAATAAACCAGTTTGTTGCACCTACAAGTTTCATAATTTCGATTTCTGTACTACGAGCATAAATTGTAATTTTAATTGTATTAGAGATTAAGAACATCGCTGTGAATAAAAGACCAGCAATTAACACAATCCCGATGTTACGACCAGTTTTTACAGTATCAAATAATCGTTCAACTTGCCCTTTTCCGTACTGAACATTACTTACAAACTGCATTTTTTCAATCTTTTTCGCAATTGTTGCTGTATCTGTTGGTTCTTTTGCTTTTACAACGAATACGTTTTTAAGTGGGTTATCTTGTTCAAATAACTCAAATGTCTTTCCGCTATCGCCTAAGCTTTTAATTAAACGTTTTAACTCTTCTTCTTTAGAAGAATATTTAATAGAGTCTACTTTTGCAATCTTACTCATATCATCTTCTAATTTCTTTTGATCAGCTTCTTTTGCTGCTGGATCAATGTGTACACGAATTTCTACATCTTGCTCTACTTTCGTCGCAAAATGGTTCATATTCATAATCGCTGTTAAAAAGACACCTACAAGTAATAATGTAACTGTTACTGCACTAACAGAAGCAAACGTCATCCATCCGTTACGTGATAGATTCTTTACACCTTCTCGCAAATGTCGACTAAGGGTCTTAGCCTTCATATCCGTATCCTCCCTCCATCTCATCTCGAACAATTTTTCCGCCTTCAATCGCGATTACACGATGACGGATTGTATTTACGATATCTGCGTTATGTGTCGCCATAACGATCGTTGTACCACGCTCATTAATGCGCGTGAAAATCTTCATAATATCAAGAGCTGTTTCAATATCTAAGTTACCTGTTGGCTCATCGGCAATTACAACCTTTGGTCTATTAACAATTGCTCTCGCAATCGCAACACGTTGCTGCTCCCCGCCTGAAAGTTCGCTTGGAAGTGCGTCTGCACGATCTTCAAGACCTACAAGACCTAACACTTCTGTTACACGCTCACGAATTGCATCTGGCTCTTCTTCAATTACTTCTAAGGCAAACGCAACATTCTCATATACCGTTAATTTAGGTAGTAATTTAAAGTCTTGGAAAATCACGCCTAATTGACGACGGAAATATGGAACGTCTCTTTCTGCTAATGACTCGATAGTAAGACCATTTACATTAATTGATCCTGTAGATGGCTTCTCTTCACGATACATCATTTTAATAAATGTAGATTTTCCGGCTCCACTCGGTCCAACTACGTATACAAACTCGCCTTGTTTAATGTTAACTGTGAGACCAGCAATGGCTTTCATACCATTCGGGTACTCCTTATAAACATTCGTCATTTTTATCATTATTTATCACCCAATACTTAATGATTTTTTTCGAAATACTTTTCTGTACATTTGAAAATAAAAGCTAAACCTTTATTCTCTTTTAAACCACTCTTGTTGAAGGTAGTCTACTTATACTCTTTTTCTAAGCAATACTACTCTATGTAATATATTTCAGCAAAATTCTACAAACCTCATTGTAACATCAAACGGTTTCCAGTTTGGATACATTTTTGTTACAGTTATGTTACATTCCAAAAAAAGGGAAACGAGTTGATTATATGAATCAACTCGTCCATTTTACCCCTTTTTATTTATGTTCAGCTAACCACTCAGCTACTTTTTTCGCATCTTCACCTTGAATAAGTCCTGGCGACATTGAACCGCGACCTTTTTTAATAATTTCTTCGATATCTGCAGCGTCGTACTTCCCGCCTACTTTTCTTAAATCAGGTCCAGTTGCTCCTGATAAATCTGTTGCGTGACACCCAGCACAACTTCTTTGGAAAATTTGTTCTGCACTGTCTGTACTTGCAGACTGGTTCGAAGGCTTACTCTCTTCTTTATTTCCACACGCTCCTAAAGCAAAAACGACTGATGTTCCTAGCGCAATAGCCAATAATTTCTTTTTCACTTCTATCGCTCCCCATTGTTGATATTCTTTTCATTCCTAACACACTCATTTTCATTATAAGCATTATCTTTATATAGAAAAACTAAGGTATATTTCATATTCTTCAAAAATAAAGTGAGAACCCTAATGATATAAAGCTTTTATAAGTTGTTTCAATTCTGTGAACAACTTATAAACTTCTATAAAGGATTCTTTTTGAACGGGAATTTAGAAAAATTCTGTAGAAAGCCTTACTCTATTGCCAATCTGTTTTACTATTTTCTACTTTTTACAAAACAATATACAACATTGTATGCTACATATAATCCCATCAAAAAGAGAAGTTGTCGTTTCCAACTTCTCTTCCTCTGTACTTCATCCATATAAATAAAATAGCACTCTTTATGTCCTCTATATCCTCAACGTGCGCCAACAATTTTGTTGGCTTTTTTTCACTTAGCTTATTAGATGCGAGAACGTAAGTAAGCATCAATAAATGGATCAATTTCTCCATCCATAACTGCTTGCACATTACCGACCTCTGTATTTGTACGGTGGTCTTTCACAAGAGAATATGGGTGGAATACGTAAGAACGGATTTGGCTACCCCATCCGATTTCTTTTTGTTCTCCGCGAATTTCATCTAACTCCGCTTGTTGCTCTTCTAATTTCTTTTGATATAATTTCGCTTTTAACATCTTCATCGCATGCTCACGGTTTTTAATTTGAGAACGCTCTGACTGACACGTTACAACCGTATTTGTCGGTGTATGCGTAATACGAACTGCTGAATCTGTCGTATTAACGTGCTGTCCACCCGCTCCACTTGCACGATACGTATCAATTTTCAAGTCTTCTGTACGCACTTCAATTTCAACTTCATCATTGAACTCAGGTACAACTTCACAAGATACGAACGATGTATGACGACGGCCTGAAGAATCGAATGGTGAAATACGTACAAGACGATGTACACCTTTCTCAGCTTTTAAGTAACCGTAAGCGTTATGACCTTTAATTAATAAAGTAACGCTCTTAATACCAGCTTCATCACCTGGTAAGTAGTCAACAGTTTCTACTTTAAACCCACGTTTTTCAGCCCAACGTGTGTACATACGTAGTAACATAGAGCCCCAGTCTTGTGACTCTGTTCCACCAGCACCTGGGTGTAATTCTAAAATGGCGTTATTTTTATCATAAGGATCGCTAAGTAGTAACTGCAGCTCATACTCATTCATTTCTTGAATTAAGCCTTTTACTTCTGATTCAAGTTCCTCATGTAAATCTTCATCATACTCTTCTTTTAAAAGCTCATGCGTAATTTCTAGGTTTTCGAACGTCTCATCTAGCTGACGGAACTTTCCAACCATATCTTTCAGTGCATTTGCTTCGTTAATTACAGCTTGTGCGCCTTGTTGGTCATCCCAAAATCCTGCGCCCATCATTTTCTCTTCTAATTCTGCAATTTGTTTCTCCTTAGTAGGGAGGTCAAAGAGACCCCCTAAAAGCCGCTAATCTCTTAGCCATTTTCTCTAATTCCTGTCTAATTTCTACTAATTCCATTTCCTTCACCTCTATGTAATTGCTGTTACTTTCGTATGAAAACAAGGGAAACTCTCTCCACTTATGACGGAGAGAGTTTAATCCTTCTTAATTATACATTTTTGATGTAAAAGTTTGCAAAGCAGCCTAGGCTACCGCCCTATATTACTTCCCAATGCCACAGCAGTTTTTATATTTTTTACCGCTACCACATTTACATAAATCGTTGCGGCCCACTTGGTCACCTTTTACAACTGGTTTTTTCTTCGCCTCTTCGCCATCGCTAGATGGGTGAACAGCTTCACCTTGAACAACTTCTTGACGCTCTAAGTTTTGTTCAATTTCAGCTTTCATAATGTAACGAGAAATTTCCTCTTCAATAGAAGCAATCATTGATTCGAACATTGCGAATCCTTCCATTTGATACTCACGAAGTGGATCAATTTGGCCGTAAGCACGTAAATGAATACCTTCACGAAGGTGATCCATCGCATCGATATGCTCTGTCCATTTCGTATCTACAACACGGAATACAACAACTTTTTCGAACTCACGCATTTGCTCTTCTGGCATAAGCTTTTCTTTTTCGTTGTAACGCTCTATTAATTTCGCGATAATTGGCTCGCTCATTTCCTCTGGAGCAAGGCGACGTAATTCTTCTTCTTTCACATCTCCTTCTTGCAGAAGGTTTGTATTTAAGTAGTCAACAAGACCTTTAATGTTCCAATCTTCTTCAATTTCCTCTTGTGTATGAAGTGCAACCGCACGCTCTACTGTAGATTTCATCATACCTTCAATAATACCGCGTAAGTTCTCAGACTCCATTACCTCTTGACGCTGCTTGTAAATAACTTCACGTTGCTGACGAAGTACATCATCGTATTGTAGTAACTGCTTACGTGCATCATAGTTATTTCCTTCTACACGTTTTTGCGCAGATTCTACTGCACGAGAAACCATTTTACTTTCGATTGGCTGAGAATCATCCATACCAAGGCGATCCATCATCGCTTTCATATTATCAGAACCGAAGCGACGCATTAGTTCATCTTCCATTGATAAGTAGAACTGCGTAACACCTGGGTCCCCTTGACGACCAGCACGACCACGTAACTGATTATCAATACGACGACTTTCGTGACGCTCTGTACCGATAACGGCTAAACCAACGTTTTTCACATCGTCTCCAAGCTTAATATCTGTACCACGACCTGCCATGTTCGTCGCAATCGTTACAGCGCCTTTTATACCTGCTTCTGCAATGATATCCGCTTCACGCGCATGGTTTTTCGCATTTAAGATGTTATGACGTACACCTTTACGAGTTAACATTTTTGAAATAAGTTCTGACGTTTCAATCGCAACTGTACCGACAAGAACTGGTTGTCCTTGTTTATGACGATTTACAATATCCTCAACAACAGCATTAAATTTACCTTCCATTGATTTGAAGATTAAATCCGCACGGTCATCACGAATAATCGGTTTGTTTGTTGGAATTACGATAACGTTCATATTATAAATGTTACGGAATTCCTCTTCCTCTGTTTTCGCTGTACCAGTCATACCAGATAACTTTTCGTACATACGGAAGTAGTTCTGGAATGTAATTGTCGCAAGCGTCATACTTTCATTTTGAATTTCTACGCCTTCTTTTGCCTCGATAGCTTGGTGTAACCCTTCGCTATAACGACGACCTTTCATAAGACGACCAGTAAATTGGTCTACAATTACGATTTCGCCTTCTTGTACAACATAATCTGTATCACGATGCATAACAACGTGCGCACGAAGTGCCTGATTAATATGGTGAAGAAGTGCTACATGTTTTAAATCAAATAAGTTTTCAATATGGAAAGCTTTCTCCGCTTTCGTAATACCATCTTCTGTTAACATTACATTTTTCGTCTTCACATCAAATGAATAATCTTTTTCATTTTCTAACGTACGAACGAATGCATTTGCAAACATGTACAGCTCTGTTGATTTTTGAGCTTGTCCAGAAATAATAAGTGGCGTACGCGCTTCATCGACTAAGATAGAATCGACTTCATCGATAATAGCAAAGTGCAGTGGGCGTTGAACGCACTGCTCTTTATATAAAACCATGTTGTCACGTAAGTAATCGAATCCAAGCTCATTATTTGTGCTATACGTAATATCAGCAGCATAAGCCTCTTGTTTCTCTTCGCGTGACATACTGTTTAAATTAATTCCTACTGTTAATCCTAGGAACTCATGAAGTTGTCCCATTTCGCTCGCATCACGTTGTGCTAAGTATTCATTGACTGTAACAACGTGAACACCTTTTCCTGTTAAAGCATTTAAATATACAGGTAATGTAGATGTTAACGTTTTACCTTCACCCGTTTTCATCTCAGAGATATTCCCTTCATGTAAGGCAATACCACCCATTAACTGTACACCATACGGACGCATTCCAAGAACACGAGTCGCAGCTTCACGAACAACCGCAAAAGCTTCAGGTAGTAGATCATCTACTGTTTCACCTTTTGTTAGACGTTCTTTAAATTCAAGCGTCTTCCCTTTTAATTGTTCATCAGTTAATGGCTTAATAGATGGCTCTAATGCATCAATTTGCTCAACTGTCTTCTGCATACGTTTAATTTGGCGTTGATTTACATCAAATACCTTTTTTAAAATACCGATCATAGGAAATACGCTCCTCTTTTTTATTAAAATAAAACTTCCGATTGTTTTTCTTTTTCTCTATTACAATCAGTCGTTATAAAAATCAAATGTATGTTATGCCAATTTTTCTCCTAATTAAAAAAACTAAAATGTATATACCTAATGATAATTGTAACACTTGTCTTATAACTATGACAACAATCGGCCGAATGTCTCGTTCTAAATTAAGAAAACTTTTTTAAAAAATCTATTTTCAGCAAAAAAAGCGCAGCCATTTCGGCTGCGCTTTTGAATTATTACTTAGTTTCAATTAAACCATATTTCCCATCTTTACGGCCATATACAACGTTAGTTTCATTTGTATCAGCATTTGTGAAGACGAAGAAATTATGTCCTAGCATATCCATTTGTAGGATTGCTTCTTCAACGTCCATCGGTTTTAAGTCGAATCGTTTTGTACGTACAAGCTCTAGTTCATCCTCTTCTACCTCATCCAGAACAGCTACTGCTTCTGGAAGGATAAAGTTCGTTTTCATAGAACCTTTCTCACGTAACTTACGATTTACTTTTGTTTTATGTTTACGAATTTGTCGCTCAAGTTTATCAACTACTAAATCGATAGCAGCGTACATATCGCTATTAGTTTCTTCTGCACGAAGTAATAAATCAGTAAATGGAATTGTTACCTCGACACGTTGCTTGTCAGAGTATACTTTTAAATTAACTTTAATCTCTGGGAATGTATCAAAATAACGCTCTAACTTACTTAGTTTTTTCTCTACATATTCCTTTAATGCTGGAGTTACTTCAATATTTTCACCACGAATGTTGAATTTCATAGATGAATTCCTCCTTTCAAGCCTATGTACTATAATTTCGACACCGGCTTAAAAACTCCTTCTAACTTTTTTAAAAAAATTAGTGGAATTGCGATTTTTTTATCGTTTTTTGTTGAAATGAAAAGATGCATCGTTTCTATCTTTATTTTATCCTATTAACATCGTGAATAACGAATATAACTGTGGACAATTCGTTACAGAAAAGAAACAACTTTTTGACAACTCCATTCATAACAAAAACCCCTTGCAAAAAAACAAGAGGTTCTACCATATATATAACGTTGCCACAAGCGCAGCTTTCTCTTCTCAAAAACAATATACCTACAGTTTTACAACATTAGCTGCTTGCGGTCCACGTGCTCCCTCTACAATATCAAACTCAACTTGTTGCCCTTCTTCTAATGACTTATATCCATCTTGTTGAATAGCAGAAAAATGAACAAACACATCATCACCGTCTTCACGCTCAATAAACCCAAATCCCTTTTCTGCATTGAACCATTTTACTCTTCCTTGCATGTTCATTCCATTCCCTTCACTCTAAAAATCAGGGCATTTGCCCCATAATTTCACTATAACGAATGACAACATACGAAGTCAAAGAAGACTTATCGTCTTTTTATTATCTCTTTCGACAGTTACAGATCAACTTCTACAGAGCGTCAAACTAGAAACTTCGCTTGCTCCTTTATCATAGAAAAGACTTCCAATTTGTCTCACTGTAATTCCTGTCGTATATACATCATCAACAAGTAAAATGTGTTGACCATGAAACATCTCTTCTCTCTGAAAATAAAAAGGATTACTTCCCGAAAGCCTTTCTTTACGCGATTTCTTACTTTGCTTTTCTGTTTCCTTCCTTCTTAATGATGAATAAAAATTTTTGACAGGCAAACATGCTGCTAATAACTCTGCTTGATTAAAACCTCGTTCATATTCTCGTTCCCTACTAAGCGGAACAGCAATAACAGTTGAAACGTCCGTAAAATACTTTTGAAATAACTCCCGAAAAGATTGATAAAAAATACGAACTAACTCCGCATCACCTCGAAACTTAAACTGCGCTAGTATACCTTTCATATCATCATTGTACACGTACAACGAACGATTTTTAAAAGGACGATATCCTTCCTCATTCCTCCATCTTACACAGTCCATGCAAATGTCATTTTCTTTATATCGAGTAGGTAAGTCATCTAAAGGACGACCACAATCCATGCAAATTCCTCCTATAATATAGGAAAGTTTTTGCTCACATCTATCACATACATATTTTTTGGGGGACTTTACAAAGAAGGTGTACCAACTAACTGTTTCCACCATATACTCATCACAAAGTAAACAATGCATTAATCGATCAATCCTTGTTCTTTCGCATTTTTGTTCATACTTTGAATATGTTTTTTCGCGCGTACCATTGCCTCTGTCTTACCGTAATGAAAATACATAACCTCACCATATGGCTCTTCAAAACTACGCCCCGCTCGGCCTGCAATTTGTACGAGCGCACTCTCTGAAAAAATTTCTTCTTCAGCTCCTAACACAGCCACTTGTAAGTTCTTCACAGTTACTCCTCTTTCTAAAATTGTCGTTGTAACTAATAACGGAATGTCTCCCTTTCTGAAAGATGCTACTTTTTCTTTTCTCATCGAATCTTCTGCATGCACGCCATCTATTCTATTATCCAACCCTTTCAACAACTGACTTATTTCTTCTATATATCGCACATGAGGAACAAATAAAAAAATAGGATACTTTTTGTTTAAGTTCATTTTTAACCATTGTAGTAACACGCGAGGAATTTTTTTATGATGGAGGCTTTTCTTCCAATTTCCGCACCAACTAAATAGAGGAACTGGTAACGGGTGACGATGGTATCGTCCTGACACAATAACACCTTTTTGTTTCCCCTTTCTAAAATTACGCTTCCACTTCTCATCAGGGGTTGCAGTTAAATAAATACGCGCTGCTTTCTCTTTCATTGCTTGCCTAACTGCATACTGTAACATTTGATCTGCATGATACGGGAAGGCATCAATCTCATCTACAATCATCACATGAAACGCTCTATAGTAACGTAACAGTTGGTGAGTCGTTGCAACGACTAACGCTGCATCTTTTTTATGATCTACACTCCCTCCGTATAAAGCAGCTACAGTTATACTTGGAAACACTTCTTGTAATCTCGGCGCTAATTCCAGTACAACGTCCGTCCTTGGCGTTGCGATACAAACTCTTTCTCCTTTTCGAAGCGCCTCTTCTATACCGTAAAATAACATTTCTGTTTTTCCAGCCCCGCACACAGCCCAAATAAAAAAAGATTTTTTCTGCTTAATCGCTTCTTTAACCCCTTGCGCCGCCAACTCCTGACCAATCGATAAAGTCCCATTCCACTGTAATGGATTTAGCTCCCTGTCCCCGTTTCTTTCATGAATCCCGCGAACAAGTACAGTACATTCACTAACTCTCCCCATCGTGATACACTTCCGGCAATACGCGCATGCTTTACCGCACCTTTTACATAAAAATGATGCAAATAGCCGCTGCTCTATATTTCCGCAGCGCTGACATATATATTTAGAAGCCTTCTTCGTTATACCTTGTACACATACAACCTCTCCCTTCTTTTTCAAATCACTTAATTCTCTCCGTAAATCTGAAGAGAGTTCTTCTAATAGCAACTGTTTTCCAGCAAGCATTAGCACTCACCTCCAGCATTACTATAAACCTTTCTTATAATCTCGTAAAAACACAAAAAAGCCGATAACCTACTTATAAAATAGTAAGCTATCGACTTTATACACGTTTTTTATTCAATTATAATCCTATAATCTACCGTAACCTAAGAAATGTTTTTGGTTATAAGAACTATTTACACTACCGTAAGTAACACCCGTTGATTCATCAGCAGCATGGATCATTTGACCGCCACCAATATAAATACCAACGTGAGATACGCCTTCTCTGTAAGTACCTTGTAAGAAGATAAGATCTCCTGGTTTTGCTTCAGATGGGCTAATCTTTTGTACAGAGTTCCATAAACCTCTAGTATCTTGACGACCTAAACCGTAAACATAAGAGATTAAACCACTGCAGTCAAATCCACCATTTGAAATTGACGCACTACCCCATACGTATTTTAAACCTACTAAGCCTTTAGCTTTTGAGACAACATCTTGTCGTCCCCCATCATCATTACCTGGTACTGGAGTTGGAGCTGGTGTTGCTTTTTTCTCTTCTTTTTTCTTAGGCTCTTCTTTTTTAGATTCTTCTTTTGGAGCTTGTACAGCATTGTTTGCTGGAGCTACTGGCTCTGCTTGTGTTTGTGCTGGTTGAGCTGGAGCTTGTTGAGCCTGAGCTTGCTGAGCAGCTTGTTCTGCTTGTTTTTGAGCAGCAACTTCTTGTGCAGCTTTTTCTTGCGCTTCTTTTTCAGCAATTTGCTGTAATTTTAATGCCTGTTGTTCAAGCTCCTTCAATTGGTCTTCCGTACTTGTCATTGAAGTTACAACTGTATCCATTTTACCGCTTAAATCGTTTACTGCCGCTGCTTTTTTCTCTTTTTCAACATCAAGTTCTTTTTTAGCAGTTTCAATTTGAGCTTGTGCTTCTTTTAATTCTTTTTGCTTTGTTTTTACCGTTTCAACATCTTTTTTCACGTTCGCTTGATCTTCTTGTTGTGTTTTCATGATGTCTTCGTCAGACTCAAGAATTTTAGAAACTGAATTTAAACGATCAACTAAATCTGCAAGATTTTTAGAGTTTACAAGAACTTCTGTTACAACGTTCGTGTTTGGTTGCTCTTGAAGTGCAACTAAACGTTTTCTTAATAACTCTTCACGTTTTGCAATTTTCGTTTGTAATTCTGCAATATCTTTATTTTTCTTTTCGATTAATTGCTCAGTGTCCGCAACTTTTTTCGTTGTTTCATCAAGCTTTGCAGCATTCTCTTGAACAGACTTATCTAAACCTTGAATTGTTTTGTTTAAGTCATTCATTTGTTTTTGTAATTCATCACGTTCTTGTTGTTGTTTATGTAAAGTGTCATTTTGTGTATTAATTTGTGATTTCACGTCAGAAATTTTATCTTCTGCAAATACATTTGGTGTTAGTCCTGAAAACATTAACCCTGCCACTAATGCGCAAGATGCCATTTTTAGCTTTTTCATTTTATTTTTTACACCGCTTTCTTTTTTCTTTTTCCGTATATAACCTATAAAATTTATACCATAATTCGGGATTTTTTTTGCTAATGTTACGCTTTTGTAAAACAAATGTAATATTATATGTAACACTATCGCAAAATATGCATATTTTTGTATATACGTGTAGAGTTTTAAAAGTTTTTTTTAGCAAAGAAAAAAACGCAAGGTTTCCCTTACGTTTTATTAAATATACTAATACGGATGAAATCAAAACGTTATTTCATCCATTTCTCAGCCCAATTTTGGACTTCATCCATAACACTTTCTAACGCTTTTCCCTTGTCCGTTAAGCCATACTCGATTCGAACTGGTACTTCTGGATAAACATTACGAACTACAATGCCTTCGCTTTCCAATTCCTTTAAACGCTCTGATAACATACGATCGCTCATATTCGGTATAATATCTGCGATTTCTCTAAAACGTTTTGACTCTTCCAGCAAAGATTTAATAATTAAGCCAGTCCACTTCTTACTAAGCAAAGTAAAAGCTGACTCAAACTTTGGACATAAACAAGAATTATGCTCCATATGTTTCACCTCTCTTCTATTATAATATAGTTTCTTGTAAAAAGTAAGTTATAAAACTTTCCTCATTATTTTATTTTACGTACATTTTACCATTTCCAAATATTAACTTGTCAACTTCACGTAAAATATCCGTAAAAAAACCCTCTTCCGAAAGAGAGCTTTTTATATCTTTATTACTTCGTATACCATCCAAGACCTAGTGCACCTTCACCTAAATGCGTTCCAATTACAGCACCGAAATAACCTGTGCGGATTGTAACATGAGGATATTTTGCTTCTAATTCTGCCTTCCATTCATTCGCTTCCTCTTCACGTTGTGCATGAATGATAACTGCTTCCATAGGTACACCTTTACTTGCTTGCTCATCAAAAATTTCAATGATACGTTTTAGCGCTTTTTTACGCGTACGAATCTTTTCAAACGGGATAATGATTTTGTCTCTAAAATATAAAACCGGCTTTACTTGTAACAGACTACCGATGAAAGCTTGCGCACTATTTAATCGGCCTCCACGTTGTAAATGGTGTAAATCATCTACTACAAAATAAGCGTCCATCGTTTTCTTCATTTCATCAAAACGGGCGATAATCTCTTTTGGATCCTTCCCTTCGCTTGCTAGCTTTGCACCTTCACGCACGTAGAATCCTTGTACTTCACAACTAATTTCAGAGTCGTACGTATATACATCAATACCCTCTACCATTTGACCAGCTGTCGTTGACGTTTGATATGTACCACTAATCCCACTTGAAAGATGAATGCTAATAACTGCATCATAATCCTTAGATAATTCTTCATATAGCTCAACAAACTTTCCGATTGCTGGTTGAGAAGTTTTCGGAAGCTCTTCTTGCTCACGTACTTTTACATAAAAATCATCTGCTGAAATTTCAGCTTCTTCTTGATAAGATTCCGTTCCAAACACAACGTTTAATGGAATCATATATATATTGAGTTCATCACGAATATGCTTCGGTATATATGCTGTACTATCAGTAACAATAGCTGTTTTCATTTTCGTACCTGCCTTATAAAAAAGTTTTTATTTCCTAATTTTACACGAAAACTAAAAATGGTGCATCCATACATGAAAATGCGGGTTTGAAATTATACTTATCATCTCGACAAATTACAACAAAAAGGTAAAATACTCATCAAAAATTTCAGCTTATTTATAAAAAATGTTTGAATATAAAAACGCCCGCTTTTAAAATGTAAAGTACTAGTCATTTTGATGGATAGGGGCGTATACAAGTGTTATTACAATATTTAACAATAAAAAACTACGGTGAACACGAAATTGTTATTCAAAAATCAAGATTCATCTGTTATGTTAGTCGTGCTACAACCGAAGAAGAAGCTCAAGAATTCATACAAAAAATCAAAAAACAAAACTGGAATGCAACACATAATTGTTCTGCGTATTTAATTGGCGAACAAGATCAAATCCAAAAAGCAAATGATGATGGTGAACCTAGTGGTACAGCTGGCGTACCCATGTTAGAGGTACTAAAAAAACGCGGTTTAAAAGATACCGTCGTTGTCGTTACCCGATATTTTGGTGGCATCAAACTGGGAGCTGGTGGATTAATTCGCGCATATGGAAAATGTACAAGCGAAGGCATTAATCATGTCGGTGTTGTCGAGCGAAAGCTAATGCGTATTATGCAGACCGAAATTGATTACACATTACTTGGCAAAATTGAAAATGAATTACGCAATTCAAAATATGCCATTAAAGATATACATTACCTCGAAAATGTCACATTTGATACGTATGTAGAAGAAGATGGAAAACAAGCATTCACGGATTGGATGATTGAATTAACAAATGGGAAATGTACAATTACAGAAGGAGATATGTTGTACTTAGAACAAGATATTATCTAAGAATAACTACTGTATCGCCTTTAAAGATTAATGTAGTGAATTACTTTCCTACAAATGAACTAAGGAGATTATATATGGAAGAACGTTATTATCATCTCCAAAATAGCAGAATAAAAAAGAAACGAAGAAGAAAGTTTTTCTACTTCCTTATTTTCTTATTTTTATTTGGTAGTGTAGGACTTTATATATTAAATTCCTACTCTTCTCTCATGGGGATGTATAGTGGTTTTACTCGTGAAAAATCGGATTTGAGAACCGAAGATGTAGAAATTACAAAGGAGCCTTTTACACTCCTTATTATGGGTATAGAAGATTATGCAACAGACGGCCAAAACGGTCGTACAGATTCATTAATGTTTGCGACAGTCAATCCGAAAACGCAAAAGATTTCGCTTATGAGTATCCCTCGTGATAGTCGCGTTCCAATTGTCGGAAAGAATAAAGAGGACAAAATTAACGCTGCGCATGCTTACGGCGGAGAAGAAATGGCAATCAAAACTGTCGAAGGTTTCCTAAAAGTACCTGTAGACCATTATGTTAAAATTGATTTCCAAGGATTTAAAGGTATTGTTGATGCTGTTGGCGGTGTTACTGTTGATGTTCCCTTCGATTTTTGGGAGCGTTCAGACGTAGATTACTACAAAAAAATCCAATTTAAGCAAGGACAGCAAGAATTAAATGGTGAAGAAGCACTCGCTTACGTTCGTATGCGAAAGCAAGATCCAAATGGTGACTATGGTCGGGCCGCTAGACAAAGACAATTACTAGCTGCTGTTGCTCAAAAACTAAATTCCACCTCTACCGTATTTAAAATTAAAGATTTAACAGCGGTCGTTGGAAAATATATAAAAACTGACATTCCTATTTCTGATGGCCTTGCTCTTTACAAGAAACTTTCTGGGTTTGATCCTTCCACAATACAAACACTCAAACTTGAAGGAGAAGACAAAAAAATAGGTGGTATTTATTACTTCCTTCCAGATCCAAACGGTGTTGAGGCAGTACGTAACGAAATTAAAAAAGAACTAGGAGAAAAGGTAACCACGCAAGAAAATTCAACAACAAAAACCGAATCCACTCCTTCTTCAAATTCTAACTCTAACGAAAAAGCGAAGAAAGAAACGAATCGGAATCAGAATAAAACACCAACTGATCCCCCTCCTTCTACGAATGCTCATGCAGAGTGGATTATGAGAAATCAGCAATAAAAAAGAGCCAAATCGCATGCGATTTGGCTTTTTTTTATTTATTAAAGTGTTTTAAAATTGCTTCTACAATACGCTCTGATGCACGGCCATCACCGTACGGATTAGATGCTTTTGACATCTTATCATGAGCTTCTTTGTCTGATAACAACTCATCAGCAAGGCTAAAGATTGTCTCTTCGTCTGTTCCCGCTAATTTCAACGTACCTGCTTCAATACCTTCTGGACGCTCTGTTGTATCACGAAGAACAAGAACTGGCACACCGAGTGACGGTGCTTCCTCTTGTACCCCGCCAGAGTCAGTTAACATTAAGTATGAACGAGCTGCAACATTGTGGAAATCAATTACATCTAGCGGCTCAATTAAATGAATGCGGCCATGATCGCCTAAAATATCATTTGCAGTTTCACGAACAACAGGGTTCATATGAACAGGATACACAACTTGTACGTCTTCATGCTTATCAACAAGACGCTTAATTGCACGGAACATATTACGCATTGGCTCTCCTAGGTTTTCACGGCGGTGAGCTGTCATAAGTACAAGACGATCATTTCCAAGTTTCTCTAGTACAGGATGACTATATGTTTCTTTTACAGTCGTTTTTAGCGCGTCAATCGCTGTATTTCCTGTTATGAAAATGCGTGATTCATCTTTATTTTCTTTCTGTAAGTTCGTTGCTGATTTTGCTGTAGGTGAGAAATGAAGATCTGCCATTACGCCTGTTAATTGGCGATTCATCTCTTCTGGGTATGGAGAATACTTATCCCATGTACGAAGTCCTGCTTCGACATGACCTACTGGAATTTGATTGTAGAAAGCAGCTAAACTTGCAATAAACGTTGTCGTCGTATCACCATGTACAAGTACGATATCAGGCTTTGCTTCTTTCATTACTTTATCCAAACCTTCTAAACCACGCGTTGTAATATCGATTAAAGTTTGGCGATCCTTCATAATATTCAAATCGAAATCTGGTGTAATTCCAAAGATACTTAATACTTGGTCTAACATTTGACGATGTTGTGCTGTTACAGTCACAATCGATTCAATTTTCTCAGGATGCTTTTGCAACTCTAATACAAGAGGTGCCATTTTAATTGCTTCTGGACGTGTCCCGAAAATTGTCATTACTTTTAAACGTTCAGTCATTTCATTGCCTCTTTTCTTTCACTAGTTACAAATCCTATTATGACATATAAGAATATACATGAATACATACCTTTTTAACGAATAACAGAAAAATCCCTCTTATGAATACTTTCTCTTCCAACGGAATAATAATCTATTCCTTGTTTCTTGACATCCTCATTAGTATAACAATTTCTTCCATCAAATAAAATAGGCTCTCTCATAAGTTGTGCGTACTTTTCTAACGGATAAGCTCTGATTGCTTCCCATTCTGTCACGATAAAAGCCGCACTCGCTCCTCTAATCGATTCATCTATACATTCGCTATATTGTATAGTCTCCCCAAAGATATTTTTCATATTGTGAATTGCCTTTGGATCATATAGAACTACATCCGCACCCATATGAATTAATTCTTGTATCATAATAAGGGACGGTGCGTCTCTTATATCATCCGTATTCGGCTTAAATGCCGCTCCCAGCACTGCAATCCGCTTCTTGTTCATATTTATTACTTTCTTCGCTTTCTCAATCAATAACAACTGTTGTTTATTATTCACTTCAATGACGGCTTTTAACAAACGAAAATCATGCGCCACATTCCCTGCAATTTGCACAAGCGCTTTCGTATCTTTCGGAAAACACGATCCCCCGTAACCAATGCCCGCATTTAAAAAAGACGCCCCAATTCTCTTATCCATTCCCATTCCTTTTGCAACATCTAATACATTAGCTCCTACCTTCTCACATATATTTGAAATTTCATTGATAAAACTAATTTTTGTCGCTAAAAAGGCATTCGATGCGTATTTAATCATCTCTGCACTTTTTATATCTGTAACATACGTTTGCAAATGTAATTTACTATATAAATTCTCAACTTTTCGCGCCGCTTCCTCATTATCAGCTCCAATTACAATACGATCTCCCTGAAAAAAATCGTAAATCCCTGAACCCTCCCGTAAAAATTCGGGATTCGATACAATATGTAATTCATGCCTATTTTGTAATGTCTCCTCAATCCATCCCCTCATAGCACCATTCGTCCCTACAGGAACAGTACTTTTTGTAACAACAATAATGTCTTTAGTCGCATATGCTCCAATATCAAAACATGCATTTTGAATATATGTTAAATCTGCTGTCCCATCTAATAACGATGGCGTTCCAACTGTAATAAATATAAATTCTGCATCATGAAATGCTTCTTCTTTACTTGTTGTAAAAGTTAAACGATTATTCTCACACGCATCATGTATTAATTCATATAAGCCAGCTTCATAAATAGGCAGATCCCCTTGTTTTATCCGTTCAATTTTCTCATCATTTATATCAAAACATGTAACCGAATGTCCCAATACTGCCAATCCTACTCCTGTAATCAATCCAACGTATCCGGTACCTATTATCGTAATTTTCATTTCCTTTTCGCACAGGAATATACAATAGAGAATATACGAATACATAGAATTTCCCCTGTGCTTCCCCCTCTCACATTAAAAATGAGAAAACTCTTTTACTTCTTTATTATATGAATTGCTTTCTTCATTCTTTTTTAAGTTTTTGTAAAATTAAATATTGTCCATAAAACCAATAGAAATTTTACCGAGATTAAAGCTGCACGTTCAGGCTTGAAAAATTCCCACATTTTAACACGGAACTTACTCATTTCTACGTGTAACACTTATAATATTGAAATAAAATTATTCGCTATTAAAGAGAAAGAGAAAATGTCATATTCCAAAGCCCAATACGATTAACCTTCTCAAACGATTCAACATTCTGTATACCATTGTCATATATTCTATCTGCTTCCATTTACCATAAAACGAAAAAAAGATTGAATTCTAATCTTTTTGTGATACCATATGTTATGAGCCTGTAAATAAACATCATAATTTTCAGATAAATATATTAAAAAAAATTACGTTAGACTATAAAAGGGTGGGGTATTAATGGACTCACAAGTGATTTATGCCATTTTGGCATCTTTCATCACTGTACTCGTCGTTACTCCTTTAGTTATTAAGTTAGCTTTTAAAATAGGAGCAACAGATAAGCCAAACGCGCGTAAAGTGCACCAAAAGATTATGCCTCGTCTTGGCGGGTTAGCAATATTTATTGGTGTGGCTGTTGGATTTGTTGTCGGTGGCTTATACGAACAAAGAATGTTATCGATAACGCTAGGTGCGATTATCATTGTAATCATCGGTATTTTAGATGATATGTACGAGTTATCTGCGAAGGTAAAATTCGGTGGACAACTATTAGTTGCCATTATGATTGTAAAAAGTGGATTATTAGTGCAAGTATTATATATTCCAATCCTCGGGGATACTGAACTTGGATGGCTTGCTTACCCAATTACAGTATTTTGGATTGTAGGTATTACAAATGCAATCAACTTAATTGATGGCTTAGATGGATTATCCGCTGGTATTTCATCTATCGTACTGGCAACGCTAGCATACATGGCCTTCACTAGCCCATGGGGTACTGGAACGGCTATCATTTTACCTCTAGCACTAATTGCACTTGCAAGTACAATTGGATTTTTATTCTACAACTTCCATCCAGCAAAAATTTTCATGGGAGATACAGGAGCACTATTTTTAGGATACTGTATTTCTGTTATATCGTTACTCGGATTATACAAAAGTGTAACGCTATTCAGCTTTATCGTTCCAGTTATCATTTTAGGCGTGCCTGTATTTGATACGACATTTGCAATTATCCGTCGTATCGTAAATAAAAAACCTATTTCAGCACCAGATAAGTCGCATTTACATCACCGTTTACTTGCAATGGGCTTCTCTCATCGTAAAACGGTACTAATTATATACGCATTCGGTATTTTCTTTAGTGTAAATGCAATCATTTTCTCTAGTGCGACATTATGGTTATCCATTATTCTTCTTTTCGTTTTAATCTTCTTTACAGAGATTATTGCTGAAGTAATTGGACTTGTACATGAACGTTACAAACCACTTATTTCCTTTTATAAAAAAGTGAAAAAACGCGAAGACTAATTGTAGTATAGCCTTTACTATTATGAAATATTCAAATAGCATCCTCTTTCTTATAAGAGGATGCTATTTTTATTCATTATTTTACATTTCCAAAATATAGCTTGTTTGAGAGTTCCACTATTGGAGAAAGATATACATAATAAGAAAAGGATTATATTTTCTTTTTACATCTTGATTGTCAAACTGAGGGTGAATGTTATGATCAAGCGAGTATTTCAATACATTATTTTATTTTTAACGATTACTATGTACGCGTCATCTCACGCAGGAGCAACTACCATTCCCCCTGCTGAACATCATCCAAATACCGAAACTACCTCTTCTACCCAAAAAATCGCGTACTTAACATTTGATGACGGACCAAACAAATATACTACGCAAATTTTAAACATCTTAAAAGAAAAGAACGGAAAAGCAACTTTCTTTGTTATTGGGGGAAAAGTACCACATTATAAAAAGACAATGCAACGATTAATTAAAGATGGACATTATATCGGACTTCACAGTATGTCCCATGATGTAAAACGCCTTTACACTGGTGACCCATCTACTTTAATTACAGAAATGGAACAAGCACAAAGCATCGTTCAGCAAGTTACAAAATTAAATTCACATCTCGTTCGTGTCCCGTATGGTAGCATGCCTTACTTAAAAAAGAATTACCGTGATGCACTTGTATCAGCCCAGTATAAAATGTGGGATTGGACAATCGATACATACGACTGGAAAAGCTATGATAACCCTTCTGCCATACTAGAAAGGGTACGTAATCAGAGCGATGAACAAGTCGAAGTAATTTTAATGCATGATTCGAGTGTAACCGTACAAATACTGCCACAAGTAATTGATTACTTACAGTCACAAGGATACAAGCTTCTTCCCTATAATCCATCTTCTCATCTCGAAGTAAACTTTTGGAAAGACACAAGATTGTAACAGCTTTAGTGCTATGTGCTAAAGCTGTTTTATTTTTCTCTTCCCACCCTTCCCATTTTTGTGTAAAATTTTAAATAGTGATGAAGTTTCGAGGTGAATAGAAATGAAACGAATAGATCTCATTTTTAACGCAATACAAAAAGGCAATTATACAGAAGGTGTAACTGCATCAGAACTCGCTACCCTGTTGCAGCTAGATCGAGCCAATGTAAGTAGCGACTTAAACAAACTCGTAAAAGATAAACGTTTATTAAAAACAAATACGCGTCCTGTTCGTTTTTATATAGAAACGAACACTTCGTTGGAAACGCATTCAAAAGAAGTAACTTCATTAGATACATTTGCAGTTGAAAATACGAGCCTTAAAATCGCAATCGAAAAAGCGAAAGCTTCTATTCTCTATCCTCCAAACGGTATGCATACTTTACTGCTCGGAGAAACAGGCGTCGGAAAATCCATGTTTGCTTCTTTAATGCACGAATATGCAATTGAAGTTGAACAGCTTCCTAAAAATGCACCATTTATCGTCTTTAACTGTGCTGATTATGCAAATAACCCACAGCTACTACTCGGACAATTATTTGGGATTAAAAAAGGAGCCTATACAGGGGCAAGTGATCAAAAAGGGTTAATTGAAAAAGCACATGAAGGGATCCTTTTCTTAGATGAAGTACATCGCCTTCCTCCAGAGGGACAAGAAATGCTTTTCACCTTTATTGACCGCGGAGTATATCGCCGCCTTGGAGAAACAGAAAACGAACGTAAAGCACAAGTATTGATCATTACTGCTACAACAGAAGAGCCAAATTCATTTTTATTAAAAACATTTACAAGACGTATACCAATGACTGTCACGCTGCCACCACTTCGTGAGCGTACACATAAAGAACGTTTTGCTTTACTGCAGCTATTTTTCACAAATGAAGCAATTCGCTTGCGAAAAGAAATTCACGTTAGTCCGAATGCAATGCGTGCTTTCGTCTTTTACAATTGTCCCAATAACATCGGCCAATTAAAAACGGATGTACAAATTGCCTGTGCGAAAGCCTATTCTGACTTCGTGACAAAGAAACGTGATTCTGTCTATGTTTCAAGTACAGACTTACCTTGGTATATGAAAGAAGGACTATTCATTGAAAGAAAGAGCCGTCATCTATACCAAATACCGAATGAAACATTTATATTTACAGGTGATGAAGGTTGGAGTAATCATAAAATAGAAAATGAAAAACAGTCTTCTATTTACGATTATATTGACTATAAATATGAAGAACTTCAAGCTCGTGGTATTGAAGAGGAAGAATTAGAATTACTAATAGAAAATGATATTCAAAGCTTTTTCGTACAATATTTTAACCAAATGTCAAAAAAGACAAGTCATGAAAATGTTTTTAAAATTGTAGATCGTAATATCGTTTCCGTTTGTGAAAAAATTGCTGAACTTGCTGAAAAACATTTATCCAAGACGTTCGATGAAAAAGTATTTCTCGCTTTAAGTTTACATGTACAGACAACTCTACAACGTTTACAGGCTGGAAAACAAATTCATCACCCGCAATTAAATCAAATTCGTACGAAATATAAAGAAGCTTTTTCCGTAGCTATGCAATGCATTCAACTACTGGAAGACGAATTACAAATAACAATGCCTATCGATGAAGCAGGCTTTTTAACAATGTTCTTCGTTGTTGATCCAATTCCTGCCTCACAAACAGAAGTAAAAGTATTAATATTAGCGCACGGCAACGGCATAGCAACAGAAATGGCAAACGTCGCAAACGAACTGCTCGGCATTGACGAAGTAACCGGTATCGATATGCCGTTACATGAATCGCCGAAAGATTTCTTAGAGCGTGTGAAAGTGTATATGAAAACACTCCAAAATGTAAACGGGCTTCTCTTACTCGTTGATATGGGATCTCTCGCTTATATTGGTGATATATTAGAAACTGAGTTCAAAATTCCGGTACGTGTTCTTTCCATGACGAGCACTCCACATGCACTAGAAGCTGCTCGAAAAGCTCAGCTTGGCTACTCGTTAGATGCATTATATGAAACAGTAAAGAACTTAACACCGTTTTACTTAAACGTACAAGAAGAAAAGAAAAAGCCACTATCACCAATGAAATCTGTTATTTTGACAGCTTGTTTAACAGGGGAAGGCAGTGCTTTAGCTATTCAAAAAATGTTGGAGAACTATTTGCGATTTGACAAAGACTTAATTGAAATCATTCCGATTAGTATCGTCCATGAAAAAGATTTAACGAAAATGATTGAGAACATAAAAAAAGAGCGGAATATCATTTGTATCGTCACAAATTTCGATGTGCAGGTGCCATGCTTAACTTATCATTTCCAAGACATTGTAAACTACACAGCGATTCAGCCAATTCAAGAATTAATTACGTATGAAGAAACATATGCAAAAATGGCTGATATTCTTGAACAACAAATGCAGCGTAACGACGGAGCACTACTTATTAAAACAATTCGTTACGCATTAAATACAATTCAAGAATTAATTTCCTTACAGCTAACTCCTGACAGTTTAATGGGTGTTATTCTTCATATGAGCTGTATGGTTGACCGTCTTCAAAAAGGAGAAAGCCTTCTCCCTCATCCAGATAAAGAGAAACGAAGACAAGATGAATACTGGATGTATATGAAAGTAAAAAAAGCATTGCAGCCAATTGAAAATACATTTGAAATACAAATACCTGATGACGAAGTGTTTTATGTTATGGACTTCTTCATTAAAAATCAGCCTGTAAAAAATTAATCGAGGCTGTTTTGTAGTATATCGACCGTAACTCGGATTTTATCGGCGATTTTCAAAATATATCGATTTACCGGCTATAATCACTAAAATTTGTACCTTATAGCAAAAAAGGCTGTTCCAGATGAACAGCCTTTTTTCTACTTCTTTACTTTCCTAATTCTCCCCCTGATTTCGCCTTTCTTATTAGACTTCGTATAAACATTTACATATACATTCGCCTGAATGATTTCTTGCAGTAAGCTATCAAACGCTCGCCCTTGTAAAGGCCCTTCAAAATCCCCCACATTAACTACACCAGTGACGACTCCTTCATTAACACTAATACCTTGCTTTAATGGACCAAATAAACTTAAAACAATTGGACCAATTTGATCTGTTTTCCCTAAATGAATTTGGCATGATGTAACTTTTTCGATGTTTTTCAATATGACCCGATATTGCAACTTCTTTAAATCCTCACTAAATATAAACTCTGCTACGCCATAAGCTTCTGTATTTACAGGAGGTATTTCCCTCTTACCTGTTAACCTCGCAAAGAAATGTGTTGTCATACGGGCATTCTCCTTATATAAATTTCCCAGCACTACTTCTACTACTTTATGGTTTATACATAATCATTTATGACTTTTTCAAACTTTAATTACGAAGAAAAGATTCACACAATCTTTACATTAGAATCGTTCCTTTTGCTTTACTACCTCTTGTATAATGCACATAGAAAAACATTCTAGGAGGTTATTTTGGAAAATAACAAATATACTATTCACAAATTATTAGAGATTTTTCTCGTTTCATTTAAATTAGGACTTACTTCATTTGGTGGCCCCGTCGCCCATCTCGGCTATTTCCACCACGAATATGTACAAAAAAGAAAATGGATGGATGAACGAAGCTATGGAGATTTAGTAGCACTATGTCAATTCCTCCCTGGTCCTGCTAGCAGCCAAGTTGGTATGGGCGTTGGATTATTAAGAGGCGGGGTATTCGGAGCTATTATTTCATGGATCGGATTCACTTTGCCGTCTGTGATTGGTTTAGTTTTCTTCGCCTCATTCCTTAATCAGTTCGATCTTGGAAATGCTGGCTGGAGTCATGGACTAAAACTTGTAGCAGTCGCTATTGTCGCTCATGCCATATGGGGAATGGCGCAAAAATTAACGCCAGACCGAAATCGTGCGACGATTGCAATTGCAACTGCCTCAATCGCCTTATTATGGCCAAGTAGCTGGACACAAGTCACTCTCATTATCATATCTGGCTGTATCGGCTGGCTTTTATATCGCAACCAACCAATTAGCCAATCTCAAAGTATAAAAGTACCTATTTCAAAAAAGATAGCAGTTTCTTGTCTCGTCTTATTCTTTGGACTATTACTACTGCTACCAATATTAAGACCGTTCTCTTATTACATCGCTTTATTTGATAGTTTCTATCGCTCTGGTGCACTTGTATTTGGAGGCGGACACGTCGTCCTCCCCCTTCTTGAAGGTGAGTTCGTACAAAACGGAATGATGACGAAAGAACAATTCCTAGCTGGATACGGATTAACACAAGCAATGCCAGGACCACTATTTACATTCGCCTCTTATATAGGAGCAGTGTTAAACGGAACGCTTGGAGCAATACTCGCAACAATTGCGATCTTTCTTCCTGCTTTCTTACTCGTTATTGGTGTTTTACCATTTTGGAACAGTGTGAGAAAAATATCTTTCATACAAGGCGCACTACTTGGAGTCAATGCGGCTGTTGTTGGTATTTTAATTGCCGCTTTTTATGATCCTATTTGGACAAGCACGATTATGAACGCTGTAGATTTTGTTTTTGCGTCTCTTCTATTTTGCTTGCTCGCTTTTTGGAAAACACCCCCTTGGGTTATCGTCATACTTGGAGCCTTTGGCGGATATGTTCTATCCATTTTATAAATAAAAAACGACGGCATGATGTAGCCGTCGTTTTTTTATTAGAACTTCACAAGCTCTATTCCTTCAGGCAACTCACTCTCTGTTAAAATACGCAATTCTTTCACACGATCCATTACGTAAGAAGAACGTTTCACAAGCTCTGGGTCAATATAAGCTGGATGAACCATAATTTCTACCGTTTGTTCACCTTGTACTCTTTCTTTTAACTTCACAAAATAATCTTCCGTCACACCATCCGCATAAAAATCACTGTAAAACACGTCAGAAAATGGACGCACTGCTCGCTCTTCTTCACAACGACGAATTGGAACATTATATTTATTAGCTAATCTTTCAAGAACATCGTGCAAGATCGGTAATCCATGCACGTGATGATGACTATCTAAATGAGTTGGTTTTAATCCGTAAGATAGGAATTTCTCAATTTGAGCAGCCCACTCTCTCTCGACTTCCTCTGGATTTACCTTCCCTTCCCATACGACGCTTTGTTTATGAAACAGTCCATCGCTACTTACAAGTGATGGAACATCTCCAAGAAGCGGGTTTCCTGCCGTTAATACAAGATGTACGCCTACCCCTAACGTTTTATACTCTTTTGCTAAGCGTACCGCATGCTCTGTTCCCGGCATATTCATCATCATCGTCGTTGAATTTACAAGTCCATTTATATGCCCATCAATAATGCCGTAATTTGTGCCTTCTGTAAGACCGAAATCATCTGCATTTACAATTAATTTAATCATCATAATACCTCCTAATAGAATAAAAAAAGCGGGCTAAATAGCGCCGCTTTTATTTCTCTACCTTTTTGAAGAACTGCGGAAGATATTCTTTATGCGCTTCCAACATTTCATCTAAAATTTGTTTTGCCACTTTATCTGATGGTACAAGTGGATTAATTGTCATAGCAAGCAGCGCTTTATGATAATCCCCTGTAACAGCAGCTTCAATTGTTGTGCGCTCAAATGATTTAATTTGTTGTACTAAACCGCGAACTGGTACTGGAAGATCTCCAACTGCAATTGGTTTTGGACCTTCTTTCGTAATAATACAGTTCACTTCAACAGCCGAATCATGTGGCAAGCTTGCAATTGTTCCGTTGTTTCGTGTATTAACAGGCTGGATATCACCTTTATTATTATAAATAGACGTAATTAAGCTACATGCTGCGTCACTATAATAAGCGCCTCCACGTTTTTCTAATTGTGGTGGTTTAATATCTAAATTCGGGTCTTTATATAACTCGAATAAATCATCTTCTAATTGTTTTACTACTTCTGCACGTGTACCTTTTTCAACCGAAGCTTCTTTCTCTTCTTCTAGCATTTCACGTGTTTTGTAGTAGTAACGATGGTATGGACATGGAATTGCACGAAGGCCGCGAATAAAGTCTGGCTCCCAGTTAAGCGCAGCGATATTTTCCATCGTAATTTGCTTTTCTGGATCTGTTACAAGTTCTAACACACGATCCATTACACTTACGCCATCTAAGTATACGTCTAATCCATATACCATGTGATTTAAACCTGCAAAATCAACGTGAACACGGCTTGCATCTACTTCAAGCAATTTTGCAAGACCCATGCGGATTCCGATTGGAACGTTACATAGACCAACTACTCTTTGAATATTTGTATAACGAAGAACAGCTTCTGTTACCATACCAGCTGGATTTGCAAAGTTAATTAACCATGCATTCGGACAAAGCTCCTCCATATCCTTACAAATATCTAAAATAACAGGAATCGTTCTCAATGCTTTGAATAAACCACCAGGACCATTCGTTTCCTGACCGATTACATTATATTTTAACGGGATTGCTTCATCTTTTGCGCGAGCTTCTAATAAACCTACGCGAAGCTGCGTCGTTACGAAGTCAGCATCTTTTAATGCTTCGCGACGATCAAGCGTTAAATGTACCTCAATTGGTAAACCAGATTTTTTTACCATACGTTTCGCTAAGTTACCAACGATTTCTAACTTTTCTTTTCCTGCCTCAATATCTACTAACCAAATTTCACGAACAGGAAGCTCATCATAACGTTTAATAAATCCTTCAATTAACTCTGGTGTATAACTAGATCCACCGCCGATTGTAGCAATTTTAATTCCAGTCATGCTTTATTCCCCTTTCGCTTCTAACTTTTTATAAAGGTCAATAAACTCTGCTGCTAATTCTTTTACTGTAATCGCATTCATTAAATGATCTTGTGCATGAATTAAAAGAACACTAATCTCTGTTTTTTCTCCTCTTGCTTCTGATTGTATGAGCTCCGTTTGAAAATGATGCGCTTCATTAATCGCTTCTTTCGCCTTTGCCATCGCTTCATCAGCTTCTGCCATTTTCCCCTGTTTGGCAAATTGAAGTGCCTCCATCGCAAAGCTTCGTGCATTACCACTATTTAAAATCAATTGGAATGGAATTTGTTCTGCTGTAGTCATCATAATTACCGCCCTCTCTATTATCGTTCAACCGACTTACATACCCCTTCAGTTTGAACATTTCTATTAAAATATTAATTTATGAATGATAGTTTGGTGTTCTTGTAGATGGGTCTCATCTTTTTGAACATGATATAAAGGTGATTGTCCTCACAGATAGTGTTATCTGTGAGAACAATTACTGTGTTACATAGGTACAGAGTTGTTATTTCCTTGTGCTGCTGCTTTTTCAGTACGAACAACAGAACGATCGCATAATACAACGAATGGATAATAGATTACCATCGCAATTACAAAGTTGAATAACTGTAGAATTGCGCCTGAAAGATGCCCACCTGTTACAAGATAACCACTAATAATTGGTGGTGTTGCCCATGGAATCATCGCAACTGTTTTTGGTACCCAACCAATAGATATAGCTGTATAAGAAGTAATTACCAGTACAATTGGTGTTATGATAAACGGTAAGAATAAAACTGGATTTAAAATAATTGGCGTACCAAAGATTACTGGTTCGTTAATATTAAATGCACCTGGTCCAATTGATAAGCGAGATACACCGCGTAATTGTGCACTTTTTGCTACAAGTAATACAACTACTAAGAACGCTAATGTTGCACCAGAACCACCCAGATATACGAAAGTATCAAAGAATGGTTTTGTAACAATGTTTGGAACATCAAATGCAGATGTACCACCTTGGAATAACTTCATGTTTTTCTCTAATGCCGGTAAGTATAATGGCTCAATAATACCACCAACGATATTCGGACCATGTAAACCGAAGAACCAAAGAAGATGAACAAGGAGTACAATGACAATTGCACTTGGTAATGTCCCTGCTAAACTTTGCAGTGGTGATTGAATCGTATTAAAGATAAATTCATGAACACTTGTACCAGCTAATTTCACTGCTAATTGAATACCTGCAACTACTGTTAAAATAACAAATGCTGGAACTATAGCTGCAAAAGATCTTAAAACTGCTGGTGGTACTCCATCAGGCATTTTAAAAGTAATGTTTCTTTGTACGAAGAAACGGAATACTTCAGTAACAAGGAGTGCTACAATAATTGCTACAAATAACCCTTGTGCACCTGTCCAAACTAAGTTCAATCCGCCTTCTTTCGGTGTTGTTGGCGTAAGAATAATTAACGCACCAAATGAAATAATACCTGCTGACAAACCATCAACGCCGTAAGATTTTGCTAAGTTATAACTTGTTGTAAATGCTATGATTAGTGCTAGAATCGCGAAAGAACCAGTCCACATTCCACCGCCAACTTGTTTCCACGTTTCACCAAACAAACCTTTCATGAAATCTTGGAAAGCTTCAGATGGAAAACCATTAATTAGTGATGCCAGTGCACCAACTAAAATAAGTGGCATAACTGCAATAAATCCGTCACGGATCGCAGCTAAGTGACGTTGCGATCCGATTTTACCAGCGACAGGAACAATATATTTCTCCATAAATGCAATAAACTTTTGCATTTTACTTCCCCCCTAATTATTTTTTAAGTGTTAATGCATGATCTAAAACTGCTTCTCCATTCATCATGCCGTAGTGCATTGGATTGATAACGTCGATTCCAACGTTTCTCTCATCAGCAAGCGTTTTCATTGAAGAAAGCATGTAACGAACTTGTGGTCCTAATAATAATACGTCTGCTTGATCGATATTTGTTTTTACTGCATCCCCAGATACAGCCCAAATCTTTCCTTCTAAACCGCGAGCTTTTGCAGCCGCTTCCATTTTTGTAACTAGTAAACTTGTAGACATCCCTGCTGAACAACATAATAAAATATTCATTTGAAAATCCCCCTTGTGTAGTATAAAAAATTTATGTTTTATTTATTTTTCTTTACGCTATTTATTAATGCAATTAGCGTGCCAACTTTTTAAAACCACTAAAATCAGCACTTTTTCGACTGTTTTCTTTGTGTGTTAACGCTTTCAATTAGTGTGTCACCCCAAAAACACACAGTGTGTTATAAAACAACACGCTTTTAACACATAACTGTATGAAAATAGATTAGTGTTTAGTTGTCTAGTTGTGTTTAAAACAAAAAATACACTAAAAAAATTTTTTAACGAACAATAATTTATTATTTTTACCCACTATTTAATGAAATAAAAAAACCTTGCATACGCAAGGTTCATTCAGTTACCGACATCTTCTTATATAATTCTACAAATTCACTCGCTAATTCCTTCACCGTAATTGCATTCATTAAATGATCTTGCGCGTGCACCATCAGAAGGGTGACTTCGGTCTTTTCACCACCAGCTTCTTTCTGTATGAGATCCGTTTGTACACGGTGCGCCTCTTTTAATTCTTCTAACGCTTCTTGTAATTTCGCTTCTGCTTCTGTAAATTCTCCACGCTTTGCACAATCAATTGCTTCCATTGAACAACTTCTCGCATTTCCCCCATGCAAGATTAAGTGAAAGGCCTTCGTTTCTATCGTATCCATTTTAGTTCTCTACTCCCCCTTTTCTTCCGCTATTTTTTGTTTATCCCATATTTTTAAGAACGGTAAATATATGACGAACGCTAGTGCAAAGTTAACGAGTTGCAAAATCACACCTGAAATTTTGCCACCCGAGCCTAAATATCCACTAAATAGAATTGGTGTCGTCCATGTTACAGCAGCACCACTCGGGCGAGCTACCAATCCCCATTCCATTGCGAAATAAGAAACAATCGTTAATACAACAGGAACTACTATAAATGGAATAAGTAAAAGTGGATTCATGACAATTGGCATACCGAAAGTTACCATTTCATTAATGTTAAAGATACCAGGTGCAATTGACAATCGTCCTAAACTTTTTAATTGCTGACTTCGTGCAAACAATAACATTCCGACAACTAAGGCTAATGTTGCACCAGAACCGCCCATATAAATCCATAAATCAAAAAACTGTGCAGTAATCGTGTTCGGTACATCTTGGCCCGCTTGAAAAGCAATCCGGTTCTGATCCATTAACGATAACCAAATCGGGCTCATTACACCGCCCACAATTGTAGCTCCATGAATTCCACACGCCCAAAGGACATGAACGAGAATAACCGCTATAACTGCTCCCCAAAGACTAGCACCAAGTATACTCAGCGGTTCTTGCAGTAGCTTCCCTACAACATTATGAATGCTTCCGAAAGTTGTGTGTTCAAAAATCAATCTAATGATCCAAACAACTGTCACAACAATAAACCCAGGAATAAGCGCTGCAAATGAACGCGTTACTGCCGGTGGAACTGTCTCAGGCATTTTTATAATCATCTTTTTTTGTACAAGAAATCGGTATATTTCAGTAGATATAATTGCAATAATCATCGCTACAAATAAACCTTGGCTTCCCATTAATGCCGCTGGAATTACTCCATCTACCAGTATACTTTCTTTCGTACCCGGCATGATATATGCAACTTGAAATGGAGTTGCAAGTAAAAATGTCACAAGCGACAATGCCCCGGATGCTAAAGCGTCCACTTTATAATATTCTCCAAGCCTGTAAGCGATTCCAAAAACAGCTATTAAAGCCATTATATTAAAAGTTGCACTAACTGGATACCCTAATGCTACGTTCCAGTTTTTCCCGAACAAACTCGCCATGAATTCACTATACCCAGGGATTGGTAATGTACTAATAATAAGAAAAATTGATCCTATAATTAAGAACGGCATCGTCAATACAAGTCCATCACGAATTGCTAGCAAATGCCTCTGCTCTGCAACCTTTCCTGCTACCGGCATTACATATTTCTCTAAAAACCGTATCATCTATCCCACTCTCCTCATGGTTTCATTGACAAAGCTGCTTGCAAGATAGCTTCTCCATTACAAAGTCCGTAATGGACGGATTGAATGACATCAACAGGTACTCCTTTCTCCTTACATAATTCTTTCATTTTCGGTAATAAATAACGTACTTGCGGTCCAAGTAAAAGTACATCGGCTTTATCAATATGGCTATTTACTTCAGAACCTGATACAGCCCAAATCTTTACCTCTATCCCTTTTGCCTCTGCTGCTTTCTCCATTTTTGTAACAATCAAACTGGAAGACATTCCCGCTGCACAGCAAAGTAAAATATTCATCCCTTTTCCCTCCCCTTTTTCCAAACCTAAGTTACGGCGCATCCCTTACCACAACTAGGTTACAAATATATATGTCTAGATTTCCTGCTGTATGCCGAGCTTAAAAACAAAAATTTCTCGGTTTTCACGCTATTCCATCTATCCGTATTCTCCTAGTAAAGAGGGCTCTAACTCGCTATAATAATTCAGTATGATTTTTTATAATTGATAGGAGGATATATTTATGAAGGCATATCGCTTTCCACTTATTTTATTATCTTCTATCCTAATTGGTGGTTTCATTGGTTATTTCATGGGTGCCGATGCAGTTGCTTTAAAGCCGCTTGGTGACATTTTCTTAAACTTAATGTTTACGATTGTTGTACCTCTAGTGTTCTTTAGCATCGCGTCATCTATTGCTAATATGGATGGATTAAAACGTTTCGGTAAAATTATGTCTAGTATGGCTGGGACTTTCTTATTTACAAGTATTTTAGCTGCTATTTTTATGATTATTGTCGTGAAAGTATTCCCGCCAGCACAAGGTGTTGTATTAGAACTAACACAACCTGACAAAGCTGAAAAAGCAGTTAGTGTTGCAGATCAAATCGTCGGTATTCTAACAGTATCTGACTTCTCGAAGTTACTATCTCGTGAAAATATGTTAGCTCTTATTTTCTTCTCTATCTTAATGGGAGTTGCAACTTCAGCAGTTGGTGAAAAAGGAAAACCATTCGCTACATTCTTACAAGCTGGTGCAGAAATTTCAATGAAAGTCGTATCTTTCATTATGTACTACGCTCCAATCGGACTTGCTGCTTACTTCGCAGCATTAGTTGGTGAATTCGGACCACAGCTTCTTGGAACTTACTTCCGAGCAGCAATGGTATACTATCCAGCGTCTCTTATTTACTTCTTTGTATTCTTTACGTTCTATGCATACCTTGCAGGTCGCAAGCAAGGTGTACAAGTATTTTGGAAGAACATGGTCTCTCCTACTGTTACATCTCTTGCAACTTGTAGTAGTGCCGCAAGTATTCCAGCGAACTTAGAAGCAACGAAGAAAATGGGTATCTCTTCTGACGTTCGTGAAACAGTTGTCCTTCTTGGATCTACACTTCATAAAGACGGCTCTGTTTTAGGCGGCGTATTAAAAATTGCTTTCTTATTCGGTATTTTCAACATGGAATTCGAAGGACCAAAAACATTAGCAATCGCACTTGTTGTTTCTTTATTAGTAGGAACAGTAATGGGCGCTATTCCAGGCGGCGGTATGATTGGTGAAATGTTAATCGTTTCTCTATACGGCTTCCCGCCAGAAGCATTGCCAATTATCGCAGCGATTAGTACAATCATCGATCCTCCTGCAACGATGTTAAACGTAACAGCAGATAATGCTTGTGCCGTAATGACAGCTCGCCTTGTAGAAGGTAAGAATTGGATCAAAAACAAATTTGCTTAATAAATAGAAAGAGGATGCTCGTTTTGAGCATCCTCTTTTTGTCGTTATTTGTTGATAAGTCGATATTCCTTGTCGAAACGTCGATATATTGAAAAAATCGTCGATATAATCTATTCCGCCACAAATTTGTTAAAACCTTCACAAATATTCCACACTCATTATCCTTTCTCCGTACTATAATCATGTATGGAAAAGGAGATGGACATAATGACTCAAAGCGCACCTGAATTTAAAGTTTTGCAAAGCATTGCATTCCTTGCGGTCGTTTTGCAAAGTTCCTTATTATATACAATGAATCAAGGAAATGTCTTACTTGAGCAATCTCTCATTATGGGCATGCTATTTAACCTTGCAAAATTTTCAGCACCTGCATTCATATTTATCGTCGGCTTCCACTTAATTCGTCACTATACAAAGCAATTAGTATACAAAGAATATATTTCTGAAAAAGCCGCACATTTACTCATTCCTTATTTCTTCTGGTCTGTTCTTTACTTATTAACAACAAACGATATGATTACACTACAAAGCGGAATAAAAAGTTTATTACTCGGAACAGCCGCACCTCATCTTTGGTACGTGATTATGATGTTTCAAATTCACCTACTGTTCCCTTTGCTGTGCACACTATTTTATTGGTTTCAAAAACGAACAGAAAATAAAAAAGACATATATAAATATATGACCATCTTTGCTTCTCTATATTTCCTCTTAATGTGGTATTCTTCGCACTACATTTTTAATGGAGAGAAATTGACTAGCTCAACCATTTTACATTATACAGATCGTTCCTTCTTCTTCTATTCGTTCTATTTCGTCATGGGAGGAATCGCTGCTGTCGCACTAAAAGCGTGGCGTACATTTGTCATAAAACATATTCCGCTTATTACAATCTTATTCTTTATCTTATTTTTATTCATCAATTATGAGTTATTTAGTTTTTACGGAGCAAACTCTATTCATTTAACCGTTTCGACTTATTTAAAACCGTCTATGTTTTTATATATCGTATGCGAAATTATCATACTTTACGTGCTATCTATTACAATCGTACAGCGACGTGGTTTCTTATATAAAGCTTTACGATTTATCGGGAATTACACGTATGGTGCTTATTTAGCTCACTTTTTCTTCTTGCAACTATGTACAAAGTTTCTTTCTTTATTCACACTGCAAGAAAACACAATATTATATAGCTTATTATTATTTACAATAACAGCCACAATCTCGATTTCAACAATGGTCATATGCAGTACACTACCATTTCATACATGGATTACAGGACCTTCTCCTACAACAAATATGAAATGGGCTAAGATTGCACTTCGGAAAAATCACGAAAAGGTATTCAAACCATATCTTTGATATAATAGAATTCCATAAAAGAAAAGAAAGTAGGACACACCTATGATTAATCAAATTGGACAAATTATGCTATATGTAAATAATCAAGATGAAGCAGTACAATTTTGGACTGAGACAGTAGGATTCCAAATTATTGCGGAAGAAAATAACGGACAAGGTTTTCGCTGGATTGAAATTGCGCCGTCAAAAGAAGCAGGCACAAGCATCGTCCTTCACGATAAAGAGTTAATTGCAAAAATGCAACCTGAATTAAACTTACATACACCTTCACTTATGTTCTTCTCTAACAACTTAGATCAACTGTATAAAGATCTTTCTGAGAAAAATGTTACTGTTGGACAAGTTGTAGATTTACCTACTGGCAGAGCTTTTAACTTCGCTGATAACGAAAACAATTACTTTGCGGTAATGGAACGCAAATAATAGGCCAAAAAATGGTTCTCCTTTCATACATATACATTGAAAGGAGAACCATTTTATATTTTCTCTATAGTTTTACGCTTCTTTCTTCTATATAAAGCAATTAGAAATGCACCTACAATGATAGCACCTGCTCCTATCATTCGTTTATCTACTCCAACAACTTCCTTAATCTTTTCTTTTTCCTTTTCGTCATATGGAACACGGTGTCCTCGAACGAGTAACCTATGCGTGTTTACACCATATGGCGTACATGTAATTAGTGTCACATAATCCTGACTTTCAGCTACTGTTAAATCATCCGTTTCTTCTGGGAGCACTACTTTAATTTGATCTACTTTATATGCTAATACTTTATCTAAAGAATGAATATAAAAAACATCCTCCTCTTTTAATTTATCCAAATCTGTAAATAATACAGCAGATGGTAACCCCCTATGTCCAGTCAAAATAGAATGTGTTCCTTCTCCGCCAACTGGCAAAGAGGAATTCTCTATATGACCTACCCCTCTACTTAAAACATCCTCAGACGTTCCATGATATATAGGAAGCTTCACATTAATTTTAGGAATTTCTACATAGCCCATTACTTCTCCTACATTCAACATATCTACGTAAGAACTGGAATTTCCACTCTTATCGGAACGAAATGGATCTGTAACGGTCTGTCTCTCCCGTTGTAGTTTCTCATTGTACTCTTTCGCTTCTTTTTCTTTACGTTTAATCTCTTCCCTTTGCAGCTCTTTCACCTTTTTGTCATATGTACTTACTTCAGAATAATGCGCTCTTGTCGCTAACCAATTACTCACCGTCGGGTATAAAAAAATACTAAGTCCTACTAAAAAGATGCATCCAAAAATAATATTACGTTTCATAATATACCCCTTTATTATGCATATGTAGTTCCATTTATCCCGCTATTTACCGGGCAGTAAATAACGAAAAGAGGAAGATGTTCTTTCTCCCTCTTTTCTCCCTATACTCGTACGCTTATTAAGCTTTTCTTCTTAAGAACATAAACGCTGCGCCCATTAATACAAGGCCAACTACTGTGAAGAGGATTGTCCCAATTCCACCTGTTGCAGGAAGGATCCAGCCACTCTTATTATTTTCTACAGTTAATTTCACCGTTTGGTTATCCTTATCAATCTTAACTTTAATTGGCTCTCTTAATTTTTGATAAGATTTCACTTCACCTTTATCAGTATACTTCGGTGCTTCAATTTCAACGATTTCGTATTCACCGTAAGGGATGTTGTCCCAATTAATAATCCCATCTTTATCAGATACGCCGACAACGTCAACACCTTTTACTTTTACAACTTTACCATCTTTTCGTAATTCAAATTTCGCACCTTCTAAAGCATCTTTAGTTGCACCGTCAATTTTTTTCAATGAAATTTTGCCATCAGTTACGATAACTTTTACAGGAGGTGTTGTTGTTTCATCGTCTGGTGGTGTTACTTTATCACCAGTTTCATAATCGATTTTTGCTATATTTTCTATTACTGTTCCACCGTTAATATCTCCATTTACTTTCGCCTTGATTTGCAAATGTAGTTCTTTTTTATCTTTTAACGCTGCAAAATTCTCTACAGTCACTGTCACTAATTGACCTGCAGCAGTCTTTTCACCTAACGTCACTTTTACAACATCAGAAGATACTTTTTCACCATCAATTGTAACAACTGGTGTACCGATAATTGTTAATCTTGGATCCATGTTATCTGTTATTACGTATTTCTTGTACAGATGAATATCACCTGGTAGTTTCGTTTTAATGTCGTATGTGAATTCTTCATCTACGTTAATTGGTAAACCATTTAAATTACCGTTAATCTTCTTATCAATTGTCGGTTTTTTATAGTTTATAATTTTATCTAGTTTTACAATTTCCCCATAGCCTGCTTGACCGTCTTTAGGGAATGCACCTGATTTTTCAACTTTAAATTCATATTTTTTAGGATCTAAAACATACCCTTCTAGTGCTTTTGACTCTTTGAAATAATATTCTCCATACAATAAACCGTCAACGCGGATTTTACCATCCTTATCTGTCTTTAGATCCTTTAATTCTTTTCCTGCTTTATCTACTACTACTTTATCAGTCCCTTTATGATATAGTGTGAACTCTACATCTTTTAATGGTTTGCCTGCATCGTCTACTTTCGTTAATTCTACTGCTCCACGCTTGATTTCATTTTTTGGATAAATATGAACGTCGTAGTTTAATTTTTTACCTTCTTTATCAGTCATTGGGATATCAATTGTATATGGCTCTGTATTTATATTTACGTTATCTGGACCGCTAACTTCTTTCACTAAGTAACGACCGATTGGAAGGTCCTTAAAAGTTACTGTACCATCTTCACCTGTTACGTCGCTAATAGGTGTTGCATTGTCAACTTTCTCAACAGCTTCTTTTACAATTTCTCCATTTCTTTCAATCACTTTAAAAGTTGCAACTTTTACAACTTCATACTTTACTCCTTTTATCGGTGTTGCCCCTTCAGGAACTTTCTGACCAGGTTCACCAGTTCCTGCTTCACCTTGTTGTCCATCTTTTTCATGCGCATATTTATGAATTGTTAAAGACCCTTTTGTCGGAACCTCATTTGCAGCAAATGCACTTGGCAGCGTTGAAAGCATTAATATAAATGCTAAAACCATACTAAATACCTTTTTCATACTCGTATTGCCCCCTTTATATTTTATAAATTACTGTCCCCTTTTCGGAAATAGAGAAATAGCGTTAACACAATGAGTAATGTGCTAAATAAGTAAATGAGATTTGTTCCAAACCCTCCTGTATTCGGAATGACCCATTCACTCTTGTTGTTCTCTACTTTCAACTTTTGCAAAGGTGATGTAAGTTCTACATGAATTGATTCCTTCAAGATCATGTAACCTGTCGGTGCTTTTATTTCTTTAATTTCATATTTACCGAATACTAGCGGTTCAGAAATTGCTTTTCCACTTTCATCGGTTACTAATTTTCCGACTACAATTCCATCTTTATCGATAATTTGAAACTCTGCATTTTTCAGTTTCAACGTATGATCCTTTGCATCTACTTTTTCAATTTCAATTTTCCCTGACGGAGGAGGTTCCACTGCTATTTCTACTGATGGTTTTTGTGGAGAAATATTATCTCCTTTTACCGTACCTACGTTCAGTATTTTTTTATCTTCATAACCATCTTTTATCTTCACTTGAAATACGATTGTATGCCATTCGGTATCTTGAATGTCTCCAAGTTTCCCTATTACTTTTCCAGCCTTATAATGACCACTGTCAGTATCTTCGGCATCCGTTACTATATTGCCATCCACCCGAATTGATCCTGGTACATATTCCACACCTTCTGGCAATTGGTCTTCTACTAAAGAATTTCTTATGATGCTATCTTTGACTGTATTACGAACCTTAATCGTATATTCAATCGTATCTTTTACTTCATACTTCTTACCTTGTGGTAAGTTCTTTACTTCTTTCACTGATTCCACTTTCGGATTCTTATAATCTACTTTTACTAGTTTTTCAGGTTCCTGCGGTGTAATGTTCTCTCCTGTTACCTTCGCTTTATTTACTATTTCTTTCCCTGCTTGATTCGTTTTCACTTTCACATGGAACACTACTGTATGCCACTCTGTATCTCGAATATCTCCAAACTTCCCGGTTATTTTTCCAGTCTTATAATGGCCACTATCCCCATCTTCAGCATCTGTGACAACCTTCCCATCTATTCGAATCGTCCCTGGCACATATTCCACACCTTCTGGTAATGGATCCTCAATAATAGCATTGTTTATCACACTACTCGCTACGTTATTACGCATTTTCACTGTATATTCAATCGTATCTCCGACTTCATATATGCTCTTACCTTGCTGTAAGTTCTTCGCTTCTTTTTCCGTTTCTAACTTTGGATCTTTCGGTTCTATTACAATAGATTTCTCTGGTTCTTGCGGTGCAATATTCTCACCTGTTACTTTTCCTATGTTACGAATCGTCTTATCTAACTGATCCGATTTTACTTTCGCTTGGAAGGTGACCGTATGCCATCCTGTATCTGTAATATCACCTAAATTCCCAATCACTTTACCTATCGTATAGTGGCCGCTATCTTGATCTACAGCGTCCGTTACCGCTTTTCCATCTACCTTAATGGTCCCTGGTACATAATCTACCCCGTTTGGTAATGAATCTTCTATTACAACCTTTTTCGCAATGCTATTCTCAATTTTGTTACGCATTTTAACTGTGTATTCAATTGTATCTCCGACCTCGTACCTACTCTTACCTTGTACATTTTTCACTTCTTTAACCGACTCTATTTCAGGGTTTCTTGCAATAACCTCGTTTACAACTTCATTGGAATTTGTATATTCCTTTGAGCCCTTCAACAAGTTGCCATAATCTATTCTTGCCTTATTTGTAACTTGCTTTCCAATATAACTTGGTAAAGCCCTTACTTTAAATTGAACTGTAATTCCATTTGGATCCTCTTCTGTATTTTGTACATCGCCTAATTTAACAGTGACTTTTTTGTCTTTATAAAAGCCTGCATCATTATCTTCTGCATCTGTTATAGCTTTTTCGGTTCCATCAGCTTTTAGTTTTATGGAGCCCGGTACATATTCTGTTCCATCTGGAATCATGTCAGTGAACATTGCTTCACCAGCAACATCTCCGCCGTGGTTTTTAACGTTCACTGTATACGTCAACTCATCTCCCGCATACACTTTTCCTTCTGGACTTACAGATTTTGTTGCCGTAACACAAGGTTCTGTTCCTAGGAAAATATCATCTAGGAAATTTCCTACTGATAGGACATTTCCGTATGTTTTGACAGCCTCAAAACCAAATCGAGTTAACGTTTGACCTGCTGGAACTGTATAAGTCCCGCTATAGCGACCCCACGCTTTATTATCATCTTCCATCGTTTGAATAGTAGGTAAGGAAGTAATATTCGCACTTGCTGATCCGATACGAACTCGCATCGTATCTTTCCCATCTCTTCCCCTATGAGCTAATCTCCAATAAATCGTTTGCCCTGGAGTCGTTTTCACATCTTGATATAACATTCCAGGTTCCCTTGCATTTAGTTCGGCAAATTGCTCTCCTTCTGCTGGAAGTGGTGAAGGCAATGGTATTCTATCTCTCGTTCTCCAAATTTCGATTACTTTATAGCGATCTGTCGTTCTCCAGCCCTCTACATTATCTTGATCAATAAAAATGTCTCTAGTTATTTTTGGCTTTTCAAATCCACCATTTTTAAGTACAACTCTATTTTGCTTAGCACATGTATTATCTACCAAACTTGCTGGTCTCATATCTTTTATCCAAGAAAATGTTCCAAGTTTCTCCTCTTGAACCTCTGCAGGAATATTTTTTGCTACATTTTTTCCATACGGCGGACCTGGGTCAAAATCTTTCACAGTTTCCGGATTCGGTAGCTCTATTGCAGAATCTATCTTCGTATCTTTCGATTGTTCTGCTGTAGAATCTACCACCTTATCTTTCGGTTGTTCTACCGTAGAATCTACTCCTTTATCTTTCGGTATAGATTCTATCTCTGCGTGCATCGTTATGTTGCCAATTAAACTGATAGGTATATCCGCGAACACTAATAAAAGCATTAACAATACTAAAAAGGATTTTTGTCTTCTTAGCTTCTTTTTTCGCCTCCATATGTTCATATACGATATCCCACTCCTCCCCAGACTTCTTGACTTGTTACTACGCCATGTGCATTGTACTTTCCATTTCAAAAAGGAAAATTAATTTACATCATTAAGAGTGAGAATTGGTAGCTTGCAAAGGAACGGTTCATCATTATACGTATAAGAAAATTTACTGAATGAGCATTCAGTAAAAAGTTCAAACAATCTAACATATAAACTATGTACGCCTTCTCTTCCTACCTTAAAAACATTTGAATACCTTTCCTTCCATGTAAAACAATGCCAATATTTAATTTGTACGTTCATTATATTTATTTCCAAAAAACATTTCCATAATATTCTAACAATTGGTATACTCCAATTTTAGAATATTCAAACTTTTATAAATGCAAATATACAATAAAATGTATAATAAAAATAAGCTATCCGAAAAAATCGGATAGCTTATTTCATTTTAAGAAACTTGTTCTACATTCGTTTCTCTATGCTGTATATGGCTCGTGATCCAAGCAATTCCGCCAGCAACAACGAGATAGCATAACAATATTAAAATTTGCATTTGTAATTGCGACCAATCTCCTAAAGAAATCACATCTTGCAATCCTCTAAGAGAATGGGACATTGGGAGAAATCGTCCAATCTTGCTAAGAACAGCTATATTTAATTCTCCTGGGAAAGTCCCACCGCTCGTCGCTAATTGCAAGACGAGAAGCGTTACCGCTAAAAACTTTCCAACAAGACCAAACACCGTTACTAACATAAGAATAAACGTCATGAACGTAAAGGAAATAACGATACTTGATAAAACAAAGAGTGGCACACTTGCAACTTCTAACTTCATAACTCCTAGCACAACTACATCCACAAGTAATGCTTGAATAAGTCCAATTACATATACCAATCCTAATTTATTAATAAAATGTACCGTTCCGCTTACTTTCATATTTTGTCTACGGCCAAGCGGTAAAATATTTGATGCCATAATTCCGCCAACATAAAATGCAAGCGATAAGAAATATGGTGCAATACCTGAACCGTAATTAGGCACGTCAGAAACTGTTGACTTCACTAATTGAACCGGCTCTGAGAACATCGTATTGCGTGCATCATCATTGCGAACATCCGCTATCTTCTCTGCGCCCTCTCCTAATTTCGTAGAAAGTTCTTTCGCACCATCATCAAGTTTAACAAGTCCGTTCGTTAACTGATCAGCACCATGATTCAGCTCTGTTCCGCCACTCGCAAGTTGATTTACACCTTCTTGTAATGATGTAAATCCAGCTCCCCATTTCGTAAATCCACTAGCTAAATTTGTAGCACCATCTGCTATCTTTTTCGTTCCAGCAGTAGCTTCATTTAACTTAACTCCGAATGTATTCATACCTTCTTCAACCTTATGCTGACCATCTGCAAGCTTCTGAGCACCTTGTGTCAATTGTTGCTGGCTATTACTTAAAGTGTTTGTTGCTTGAGCTAATCCATTAGAAGTAGCAACAATCTTTTGAAAAGCAGGATCTTGCTGCACTTCTGGATGACTTTTCACGTACTCTTCTAATTGTTGTTTTACACTATTTGCTGCATTCTCCGCTTTCACTTGCCCTTCAGCAAGTTTCTCACTTCCGTTCACCCATTCATTTGTACCAGCACTTAATTCACTAACCCCTGATTGTAAGGTTTTTTCACCTTGCGTCAATAACTCCATACCGCTATGAAGTGAGGTTGCTCCTTGACTTAGCTCATTTGCTCCGTCAGTTAAGGCAGATTGGCTAGAAGCAAGTTTGTCACTTCCCTCTTTCACTTTTGATGTCCCGTCACTTAAACGATGAATACCATCTGCGAGCTGATTTGCCCCATCTTTCGCATCTGTCGTTCCTTCATGTAACTTCCCAGCACCATTACTTGCATCATTCAACCCTTGTGCTAAGTCTTGAAACTTTGAAAAGACACCTTCTGTATAAGATTTCGTAATACTATTTGAAATTTTTGTTTTCATATTTTCAACAGCTGTCGTTCCAATTTGCGCTGCTACAAAGTTTTTACCCGGATTTACTTTGTACTGCAATTGTGCTGGTTCTGGTTTCTCATCCATAAGTGTACTTACCTTTTTAGAGAAATCGGCCGGAATCGTAACAACCATATAGTACTTATCTTCTTTTAGCCCTTCATCAGCATTTTTTTCTGATACGAAATGAAAAGCCAGTTCCTTATTCTCTTTTAAATTTTTTACAAAATCGTCTCCTGCATGAATTGTTTTCTCATCCATTGCAGCACCCTTATCTAAATTTACAATCGCAACAGGTAATTTATCTAATCGTCCGTACGGATCCCAATATCCAGCTAAAAAGAACCCTGAATAAATTAAAGGAACGATTAATAAAAAAATTAAAGCGATACGTCCATGTTTATGGTGCCACATCGCTTTCCAATCTTTAAATATAAGTTGAATTCCCTTCATGAAACATACTCCTTCTCCTAATTTAACACCATTAGAATGGTTTAACAGATTTACTATACACGTCCATTTTCATACTGTATAATACATCTTTAATTATCAATCCATTCCTTTTGGTCTATAGAAAGGAGAGTCAAAATGGAACTTCTTCAACTAAAATACTTTCAAACAGTTGCACGATTAGAACATATGACAAAAGCCGCTGAAGAATTGCATATCGCACAGCCTTCGCTCAGCAAAACAATTGCTAGACTAGAAAAAGACTTAGGCGTCCCGTTATTTGATCGCCAAGGTCGACAAATTACATTAAACTCTTTCGGGAAAGTATTCTTAAAACGAGTAGAGCGCATTTTTCATGAATTAAGTGAAGGCGAACGAGAAATTAAAGATTTAGCTGACTTACAACAAAGCTCTATTACGCTGGCCGTTTCTATTCCAAGAATATTACCAGAACTACTCGGTTCTTTTTTACTAGAACATCCTAATGTTCGATTCCAACAGTTTCTCGCATCTACTCCTTCTATGAAACGACAACTAGATAATATAGAAATTGACTTTTGCATTTCTTCTGTGCCAATTGAAGGCGAGGAGATTATTTGGGAACCACTTATTACAGAAGAAATTTTCTTAGTCGTCCCTTCAGGCCACCGTTTATCAGAACGTGAAAGTGTATATCTACATGAAGTAAAGGACGAACCGTTTATTAGTATGAATACTGGTTATGGATTTCGGCACTTAACAGATGAATTTTGTAAGGAAGCTGGCTTCACTCCACATATCGCTTTTGAAGTAGATGAACCAACTGTGATTAGCGACCTTATTAAGCAAGGCCTCGGCATCGCCTTTGTCCCAAGTTTAACTTTATTAAAAAACTCTACTTTAGCATTAAATAAGTTACGTATTATTGAACCCGTTTGTAAGCGAACGATTGGCTTAAGCTGGTCAAAAAAACGTTACTTATCGAAAACCGCTCAGCAATTCCGTGAATTCGTGATTCATTACTTCTCCAATATTAGGACGTAAAATGATATCCAAAAATAAAAGGTGCCATCCCCATAGGGTGGCACCTTTTATTTTTCACTCTTCTCTAATTCTATTTCAGCTAAAAGCGGCAAAACATTATCAAAAATATGCGTATTGTTATTTTCGCCTGTTACGTATCCACCGTAATATCTACTAAATACATTGTCATTTCGAAATGTGGCCATATGATCATATAATTCCTTTGCAAACTTTGTATCACCTGTTTGTAGTACGTACAAAATCGTTAATCCGTAAGCGGCTGGAGATTCATAATTCACAGTTTGCTTTCCCGTTTCTAAATTGTAACGACCGTATAGCTTTCCATCCTCCTGGAATTTCTTCTTTATAAATTCCAAATATGCATCTGATGAAAGCCCGCCTAAACTACGATGATATGCAACGTATGATTGGTCAATAAGATTCACTTCTTTGTCGTACGTAAATGTACCATCTGCTTTATACTCTTTCGGGAATGCCCATCCACGCCTTGGATAATCTGCTAAAAATTGAACGACTTTCTGATATTGCTCAGCAGAAACTTTGCCATACTTTTTCATATAGGAGAATGCGCGCGGATTTATATATGACGTTGTTGCAAAATCATTTTGTTTCCTTGCATCTGCATCATAATAATCAACATAATAATTACCTTTCTTATTATAACGAATTACAGCATCACTCAATTGATCTGCCAAGTTTTTATAACGCTCTTCCTTGTACATTTCATAAGCGCGATATAACTGTTCTATAATACGAAGATCATCGATAAGTGCATTTGTAGCTGACTGCATTTCTCCCTTTTCAGAGATTTTCCATAAAACAATTTGGTTCTTATGTACAAAGTTATTTTGAATAACCTTAACTTGTTCATCAAATAACGCTTGATCGTCTTTATCCAATGTATATTGTAGCCATAGTCCTGCTGATTCCGATAAAGCTTCACGGCCTTTCGCTTCACCGGTACCTGCTTTTGTATCTTCTAAACGATATGTAGCAAGCGTTCCATTTTCATTCACCATATGTCTTAAAATAAAATGTTCCGTACGGTTTCCTTGCAGAGCTGACCAAAATACAATTCCACCTAAAGCGATTAAAAGAATAACTCCGATCACTATATATATACGTTTCCGCAAACTTTTCACCTGGTTTGAAATTCTTATAAAAATCTATAAATTGTTGGCGAACCAAGTCAAATGCCAACTACCGAAAAGGAATCTCACCTTTTTCCTGTCCGTAAGGGTTGTGACCTTTTCATCCACCTATTGTGAAAGAATGACGGCAGGTTCCTGTTAGGAACGATCTGTCCTTGCATACTACCATTCATCCAAGTCAGTAGTATGCAAGAGGTTATAAGAAATAAACCAGTACCCCCCTTCTCATTTAAATTTTAAATACGAATTGTTGATTGTTCATATAAACAATTTTGTGAAGAATGCTCCACAATTTCCAATTATGATATTCTTTCCACGTTTGAATTGTTTGTAACCATTTTTTATATACTTTTTGCGTATTCTTTTTACTTTCTTCCATGGAAGCAACAAGAATACGCAGTTTTGTTGTAATTTGGTTTTTTAATAATAATATAATTTCTTGTGGTAATTGTTCTTGCAATTCTAATCCACGTCTTGCGATCGTGAATGCGGCTGCTTCATGAACGCTAATACCGAAATTTTTACTATATTTTAATTTTCCGATCACACTTGTATAAGCGGGGTTTACTGTTTTAACAGAAAATCCGTTACGAAGAGCCATACGAATTAAACTGTTCAACATCTTTTTATACGTAAATTGATGGAAATTACGATTACTGTATTTGTCAGTATCATGAGATTGTTGAAACTTTAAATCTTCTAAAACAATTCCACCTACATTGTTTTCCAATAACCATGTTTTAATTGGTTGTACGATTTGTCCAATTATCGTTGCGCGTTTGTTTGTTGAAAATGTATTCAGATTGTGTAGATAAAAAATTTTTGAACCTTTAAAATTACCTTGTTTTGTACATAAACTAACTGCAATGCGGTCCGGATTTACATCAATTCCTGCAATTACATCTGATTGTGGTGTTTCCTTGAAATCTAGTACACGACCTATTTTTGTTTCATCAAACGTAATATTTACATAAAATTCATTTTGTTTACGAATGATTTCTACACTATATTTTTGATGCTCTATAATCGGTTTTCCTTTTGAATTTACACCGATTTGCTTTCCCATAACGACATTTGTAATTTGATGATAAAAACGATATGGAATCATAATCGGAACTTTGATTCGGGGGCTCTTTGTTTTTCCATTTGTTCGTTCTAATGGATTTGCAATTTCTAACCATCCTTGCCCACAATCATCAACTGTAATGCGCATGTTCAAATTCCCTTTTTTACTTTTATCTCCGCGAGAATATAATTGCCTTGTACGTAAATCTTTCCATTCTTGATTAGATATCTTATCTTTCATTCTTTCATAGAAATTTTTCCGTCCACCAAAAATAATAGGAGGTAATGTTCCATTTTTAATATGTGTTTCATACATTTCAATTTTTTGTTCTAATTTTTGTTGTCTTTTTCTTAATCCAATTAGACAAATTTCTAATGAAACTTTTTTTGGGTTTTTCCTGCCACTTTCATAATCATCTTTTTTTTGTAATGTTTTTTGTAATGTTTTTTCTAATTTTTTTTGATTGTTTTCTAGGTAAACAGGAAGAAGTTCTTTTTGGGAGGAAAGGATGGTTTGTGCTTGCAAAACTGCATCTTCACAAAAACGTTTGTTTAACAAATATTTAAGTTGTAGTTTTTTAATCAATTCTTTCTCGTTTTCTCCTTCAATTAAACGATTAAAACTATATCGTTTTGCACTTTCGAACGTACGGATCAAAGTAATTAAAGCTTCCGTTTGTTCTTTTGTAATAGAATTGATTTTACAAGCACGTGTTGTTTTCATCCTTTTCCCCCTTTTCATCACCTGAAAATATTATAGGTTGAATTCTGTAAAATATAAAACCTGTAATTGTAAATTTTTATAGTTTTTTATAGATTCTTATTTACTGTTATTTCCTCCCTAGTAAGGCTATCCTTAATTTTACCAGAACATACGTAAATGTAAAAAAGACAACCTATTAGATTGTCTCCCGTTCCTCTATCACTCACAAGCCTCTTTAGAAGGTCTATATAACGATTCCACGAGTCGATCATACTCACTACGTGTAATCTCTTTATTATACAGCTTCAATAATAAATCTCTATGCTCTTTTGAAAATGCCATCTTTTTAATGACTTCAGGATACATCAAACATCCTCTCCATTTCACATAAACTTCTTCACTTCAAAACAGAACTTATGTTCGCATAAAAGATTATAAAATATTCCCGCTAAAAAAACAAACAAAACATGAAAAACTACATATTTCTTTTTATTCAAAATATTACAACATTATATTATCATATTCACTTTTTAAATACATATATATTTTTGGTAGTTTTTTTGAATAAATCTTCCAATTCAATCAGAAAATAATGGCAAAAAGAAGAGGAGTCTACATATGGATACGGTAACATTAGCAAGAGCATTTTTCGGTTCTTCACTAGCATTCCACATTATCTTCGCAACACTTGGTGTCGGACTTTCATTAATGATTTTTATAAGTGAAATACTCTATCACTGGAAGAAAGATTCCGACTACGCCATTATGGCGAAAAGATGGACAAAGGCCTTTGCCATCCTTCTCGGTGTAGCAATTCCAACGGGAACAATCGTTGGTGTGCAAATCTCACTGCTTTGGCCTGGTTTTGCCAAAATTGTTGGGCAGGTTATTTCTGTGCCCTTTCAAATTGAGATTTTCGCCTTCTTTTTAGAGGCTTTGTTCATGTCCATTTATGTATATGCAGCTGACAAACTACCTCCATTCATGAGATTAATCTCGCTATTCTTCGTCATGATTGGTGCCACGGCATCTGCCGTGCTTATTACATCGGCAAATACATGGATGAATACACCCGCGGGCTTTTCAATGGGGCCAGATGGATCCGTTTTTAACGTTGATCCGTGGAAAGCTTTCTTTAATCCGAGTTTTGGCACGAGCGCATTCCACGTTGTGATTACAGCCTACGCAACTGGAGCTGCCGTCATTGCCTCTATCGCCGGATTTAAATTATTAAAGAAGAATGTAAGTGAACGTGAAGTGGCATATCATAAAAAAGGACTACTGTTAGGACTCGTCGTGACATTTATTACAGGCGCTACGATGTGGCTTTCGGGACACGAATCGGCAATTGCTTTACATAAGCATTCCCCTGAAAAACTGGCATCTGCTGAAGCTTTATTTGAAACGACATCACATGCACCGTTATCAATTGGCGGCGTTGTAGATCCTAACACACTTGAACTAAACTACGCACTAGAAATTCCGAACATGCTTAGCCTACTAGTAGGACTAGACCCTAGCACTGTCGTAAAAGGACTAAAGGAATTTCCACAAGAAACATGGCCACCATTTTACACGCATACACTGTTCAATTTAATGGTCGGCACTGCTGCCTTTACCTTTGCAGTTGCAGCAATTGCCCTCTTATATTGGTACTTTGTTTACCGAAAAAAAGGAACAGAGCTACCGAAGTGGCTTCTTTGGGGAGCTGCCGCATGTGGACCAGTTATGATGCTCGGCATTGAATTTGGGTGGATTTTCAGCTGTAGCGGTCGTCAGCCATGGACCATTTACGGTATGCAACGTACAGTCGACGCTTCTACACGCGCTGATTTTGTCGGTCCTTTATTTATTCTATTCATCATTTTATATATTGGACTCGGTATTTTAACAGTTTTCGTATTACGGACATTCTTTAAGAAACATCCGCTTACAAATGATTTACATCACGAAGGAGGCGATTCTCGTGCATGAGGAAAGTATTGCAATCATCATCTTATGGGCTCTTATTTTCGTATACAGTATATTAGGGTCCATCGATTTTGGAGCAGGTTTTTGGGGCATGGTATACGCAAAACATCCAACGCTCGCTGCCAAACTTGCCAACCGATACTTATCACCGACTTGGGAAGTAACAAATACATTTCTCGTCTTTGTCGTTGTCGCTTTTCTCGGTTTCTTTCCGAAAGCCGCTTTCACCCTTGCGACAGTCATGTTCGTACCAGTTATGTTAATTTTAATACTCATTGCAATTCGCAGTACATTCATGGTATTTGCTTACTCTGTGCCAAAATATCAGTACCTCCTTCGGGTTATTTCAGGTATTACTGGGCTCTTAATTCCAGCCTTATTAATTACCGTTTTACCTGTTACAGAAGGGGCTTATATTACAATGTCTGAGGGAAAAGAAGTACTCCTGTATGGAAAACTTCTTTCTAGCCCGGTGATCTACTGTTATATGCTCTTTGGGCTAACTTCAGAATTATTTCTTTCCTCCCTCTTTCTTGCTGATTTTGCGAGAGAGCAAGGTTCAGAAGATTCGTATAGAATTTATAGAAGAAACGCCATCATCCTTGGTCCTGCAACACTCGTTACGGCGATTATCGCCCTCGTTGTAATGGATCCGGAAACACACTGGCTTATGCAAGGGCTCATAAAGCAATTCCCGTGGTTTACAGTTTCTATCGTTTTATTCGTTATCGGGTACTCTTCTCTTTGGTGGACAAACAAGAAGTATGGCACACTAGGATACCCTCGCATTGCCGTTTTAGCAGTCGTCGCTCAATATGCATTTGCAAGTTATGCTTACGGCGTTGCGCATTTACCGTATATTATTTATCCTGATGTAACTGTATTTACAAGCTTTACAACGGTCGAAACATTCTATGCATTGCTTATTCTATATGCAATTGGGATTGCAATTTTATTACCAGGATTTATTTTCTTCTGGAATTTATTCTTGAAGGATCGAACTTTTTTGAAGGAAAAATAATATTGTAGGGCCTGTTCCAAAAGGTATTTTGGGATGGGCTCCTTTTGTCATGTTTTGTCGATAAGTCGATATAATTTAAAAATCGCTGATATATTTTGAGTTGCGCCGATATATTTCAATAATCGCCGATATATTTTGAGTTGCGCTGATATATTTCAATAATCGCTGATATATCTCCATAATCACCTATATAAATTTCATTTACTATCTTACTGCCCCATTAATTTCTAGACTCCTCTCACAATAGTTATTTCACTAAGAAAGATACTTGTCCCATAACTTGAAAAACACATATTCATTGCACTCCGTTATACGTCTAGTTCTTCTTATTTTTTGCTGAATATACTACCAATACAAACCTTGAGACAAGCTACATTGCTTTAAGGAAAAGTAGAAAGGTAGGTAAAATATGAGTATTGAAATATGGATTACTATTATTGTATTTTTCTTAACGATGATCGTTATCTTTTGGCGGCCTCGCGGTTTAAATGAGGCGTGGCCAGCAGCAATTGGCGCTGGCATTATCTTGATTACTGGACTTGTATCAAAACCAGACGTCATGGACATTATTAGTAAAATTGGCGGTGCCTCCATAACAATATTAGCAACTATCGTTATGGCGGTTATATTAGAAAGCTTCGGTTTCTTCCACTGGTCCGCAGCGAAACTTGCAAATTTAGCAAAAGGCTCCGGTCGCCGCTTATACTGGTATATTCAATTATTATGTTTTCTTATGACTCTTTTATTTAATAACGACGGTAGTATTTTAATTACAACGCCAATTTTAATTCTTCTCCTAAAAAATCTTCAATTAAAACCGCATCAACAAATTCCTTATTTATTAAGCGGTGCTTTAATCGCTACTGCATCTAGCGCACCAATTGGTGTAAGTAATATCGTAAATTTAATTGCATTAAACATCGTCCATATGACTCTTTATATGCATACTGCTATGATGTTTGTACCTGCAACATTAGGACTATTGTTTATGTCATGGCTTATGTATACGGTTTTGAAGAAAAAACTTCCGAAAAAATTGCCTGTTTCTTCATATGATATCGAAGAAATATTCTTCACGAAAAACTTTCATCCGTTAAAAGGAAAAAATTCAGTTGATACGAAACAAAAACGGACAAGGTTCATGCTAAAAGTATTAGGCTTCGTCTTCCTTATGCGCTGTCTTCTATTCGTTGCATCCTTCTTATCCATCCCAATCGAGATTGTTGCTGTACTCGGTTCACTCGTTCTTCTCATTTGGAGATGGTACTACTTACGAACAAACCCTGTCGACATTTTGAAAAAGACACCGTGGCACATTTTAATTTTTGCTTTCTCTATGTATGTCATTATTTACGGGCTCCACAACGCAGGACTAACAGCAGCGCTTGTCCAATGGCTTGAACCAGTTGTAAATCAGCATCTACTTTATGCTAGCTTTGCAATGGGCGGACTCGTTTCCCTCCTCTCCAACGTCTTCAATAATCACCCTGCACTTATGATTGGTACGATCACATTAACAGAAATGGGACTAGATCCAATTACTTTAAAAACAATCTATCTCGCAAATATCATTGGTAGTGACATCGGTTCACTATTACTACCAATCGGTACGCTAGCTTCCCTCATTTGGATGTATATTTTGAGACAAAACAAAATTAAAGTAAAATGGAAAGACTATTTAAGTGTATCCCTTATCGTCATTCCGCTCACAACAGTCGTCACATTATTCCTGCTATTCTATTGGGTACATCTCTTCTTCGCCTTATAAAGTGAAACTTTAATCAGTGGGGTCTTACTGCCCGCAAATAGCGGGATAAACAACAGAATCCCGCTTTGCTACCGTCTTAGCAAAGCGGGATTCTTCTATATTTAAGTTAGGTACTACAGCGTCGTGATCAATCAAGTAAAGAGGTGTAACGTGTTATTGGTATAAATGACTACCAGTGTCTTTGAATTCTTTCGCTTTCTCTTTCATTCCTTTTTCAATTGCTTCTGTCGTTTCTAAATCATTTTCTTTTGCATATTCACGAATATCATGTGAAATTCTCATACTACAAAACTTCGGTCCACACATGGAACAGAAATGAGCCGTTTTCGCACCTTCTGCTGGCAATGTTTCATCGTGATACTCCATTGCACGTTCAGGATCTAAAGATAAATTAAATTGATCGCGCCAACGGAATTCAAAACGAGCTTTTGAAAGTGCATCATCACGCTGATGAGCCGTTTTGTGCCCCTTCGCCAGATCAGCTGCATGCGCAGCGATTTTGTACGTAATAACACCTTCGCGTACATCATCTTTATTCGGTAAACCTAAATGTTCTTTCGGCGTTACATAACAAAGCATCGCTGTTCCAAACCAGCCAATCATCGCGGCTCCAATTGCGGATGTAATATGGTCATAACCTGGTGCAATATCTGTCGTTAACGGCCCAAGTGTATAGAACGGCGCCCCCTGACAAATATCAAGCTCTTTCTCCATATTCTCTTTAATTAAGTGCATCGGTACATGCCCAGGTCCTTCGATCATCACTTGCACATCATGTTTCCAAGCAATTTTCGTTAATTCACCAAGTGTTTCAAGCTCAGAGAACTGTGCTTCGTCATTTGCATCTGCAATCGAACCTGGACGTAATCCATCTCCAAGAGAGAACGAAACATCATACTGCTTCATAATTTCACAAATCTCTTCAAAATGAGTATATAGGAAGTTTTCTTTATGATGGAATAAACACCACTGCGCCATAATCGAACCACCACGCGAAACGATACCTGTCGTACGCTTTGCAGTAATGGGAATGTAACGAAGTAATACACCAGCGTGAATCGTAAAGTAATCTACGCCTTGCTCCGCTTGCTCAATTAACGTATCACGATACACTTCCCACGTTAAATCTTCTGCAATTCCGTTTACCTTTTCAAGAGCTTGATAGATTGGTACAGTTCCAACTGGTACAGGCGCGTTACGAATAATCCACTCACGCGTCGTATGAATGTTTTTACCTGTAGATAAATCCATAATTGTATCTGCACCCCAGCGAGTAGCCCACGTCATCTTCTCTACTTCTTCTGCAATAGAAGAAGATACAGCAGAGTTTCCGATATTTGCATTAACCTTCACGTGGAAATTACGTCCGATAATCATCGGCTCTGCTTCAGGATGGTTAATATTCGCTGGTAAAATAGCGCGACCTTCCGCAATTTCCTTACGAACAAACTCCGGCTCTACTCCTTCACGAATCGCAACATATTCCATCTCAGACGTAATGATCCCATTACGTGCATAATGCATTTGCGTAACATTTGCACCTTGCTTCGCTCTAAGCGGTTTGCGATCCATCTGCGGGAAAACAGGTGTATGTTTTGAAGCCACCTTCACACCGTCATCCTCTGGTTTCACTTCGCGCCCTTCGTATGCTTCTACATCCCCGCGCTCTAGAATCCAAGAGTGGCGCGGCGCCTGCAACCCCTTTTCTAACTCCACTTTATACTCTGGATCCGTATAAGGACCGCTCGTATCATACACACGAATTGGCGGATTCGGAACGCCGTTTGTATCGCTTTGTTCAATCTCACGCATCGGCACCTTCATACCTTCGCGTGGCCCATCCACATACACTTTCTTACTTCCTGGTAAACTCGATTTCAATTCAATTTGCTCAGCTGAAACAGACTGTTTCATAACCTTTGTTGCCCCCCTGTACGTGACAAGGACGAGATATGGCCAGCGTATGCCAAAATAAAAAGAGCCAGGTCCATAAAAAAATAAGGACCTGGCTCATAAAAGACATCATTATGTAAAGCCGTTAACTTCCCTACGCTGGTACGAGCCAGATCAGGTCCAAAGGGTTAAGAAGTTCACGCGCTTCTCTCTCAGCCTACGCATACGTTAGGCACCCCTAGTTTATCACTGATTTAATTTTCAATACTTTCTCATCATACACGATAATCTGAAAAATGCAAAGTTTATTTCTGTCGCTCTTTACGGAATCATCCAAGTTAAATAATAAGCTTGAACATAAGTCATAATCCCCACAATTATTACGAAGAACAAACTATGCTTTACTGTAAACCGGAATAAATCTGATTCTTTCCCAGCAAGTCCAACTGCTGCACAAGCAATCGCAATCGATTGCGGAGAAATCATTTTTCCAGTTACACCGCCCGTTGTATTTGCTGCAACGAGAAGTACTTCAGATACACCGACTTGCTGCGCTGTAATTGCTTGTAAATTTGAGAATAATGCATTCGCTGACGTATCAGACCCTGTTAAGAATACGCCAATCCATCCTAAGAATGGTGAGAAGAACGGGAATAGTCCGCCAGTTCCTGCTAGTGCTAACGCTAGTGTAGAAGATAGCCCAGAATAGTTTGCGATAAATGCAAATCCTAATACAAATCCAATAGATAAAATTGGCATTTTAAGTTCACTTAAAGTTTCTTTAAATGTTACCACTGCATCTTTTACACTCATTTTCAAAATCAGCATGGAAATGATACAAGCAATTAAAATTGCTGTTCCTGTTGCTGATAATACATCAAACTTCAAAATTGCCTCGTAAGGCGTCGCTGTATTTACAATAGGCTCTGCTTTCATTACTAAATTGTGCAAGCCTGGAACTTCAAACTTAAATACAAGACTTTCTAACGCGCCTCCTGGAGCAAATAATGCTTTAAAGAAACTTTGACTCCAAACGACTACCATAACCGTTAATACGATAAATGGAGACCATGCCTTTACTACTTTTCCCAATGTTAATTTCGGCATCGATGCCGCTGTTGTTGCAGCTACTTCTCTATTTGCTTGCCCAGATTGATAAATTTCTTTCGGTTGCCATACTTTTAAGAACAGCGCTAAACTAACTAAACTCACAAGTGCCGACGTAATATCCGGAAGTTCTGGTCCTAAGAATGTCGCTGTTATGAACTGCGTAATTGCAAATGAGCTACCTGCTACAAGTAAAGCAGGCCACGTTTGTCTTATCCCTTTCACCCCGTCCATTAAAAATACGATAAAGAATGGAACAAATAATGATAAGAACGGTAATTGATGTCCAGCCATTTGTCCAATTTTATGTGGATCAATACCTGTTACTTGTCCGGCAACTGTAATCGGAATACCCATCGCTCCGAACGCTACTGGTGCTGTGTTTGCAATTAAACAAAGACCTGCTGCATATAAAGGATTTAGCCCAAGGCCTGCAAGAAGCGCTGCCGTAATCGCTACTGGTGCACCAAATCCCGCTGCCCCTTCTAAAAATGCGCCGAATGAAAAACCGATTAAAATAACGAGTAAACGATGGTCATTCGTAATAGATAGTACAGATGCACGAATTACATCGAATTGACCTGTTTTCACAGATATTTTATATAAAAATACCGACATAATGATAATCCAAGCAATTGGCCATAATCCATATAAGAAACCATATCCAGTTGCTGCCATCGCCATTGTGAACGGCATCTTATAAGCGAATAAAGCCACTAAAATTGTAAGTACAACTGTAATAAATCCTGCCACATACCCCTTCATGCGGAAAACTGCTAAAGCTAAGAAAAAAAAGATAATCGGAATAAGTGCTACCGCTGCCGAAATCCAAATGTTTCCGAACGGATCATAAACTTGTGTCCATGTGTTCATTGTTCTCTCCCCCTAAAGAATCCCCTTTTAAGTAGAATAACCTCATCAATAGACTATCAGGTCATCATACCTTTCAACCTAAAAATAAAAAAACGTTTAAGAAAACGTTTTCAACAACTTTCATTTATACTGTACCATAACAATTTCTATTTAAAAAGATTTTTTTGAAAATTTCATCCGACTTTAATGGGCAGTAAGATCCCATCTCAAAATTCAGCAAAAGCAAAGAGTTTTGGTGAGGGATCAACTGCCCATAAAAGTCCGATTGGTTCAACTAATAATCAGTGGGGGATGAAAAGCCCCCACTGATTAAAGTTTCACTTTATTATTTAACGAAAAAATCTTACAAAATCGTCATGTTCTTGTCATGTTCATCGATAGAAAGCTCGCTACCTTTCCTGCATAATAAAGGTATAACAACGGATATTATTTATGAGGTGATATATATGAACGGAAACAAAATATTAGCAGCTTTATCATACTTTAGTGTATTATTTGCCCCTATCTTATTCCCGATTATTGTGTGGATTGTGGGAGATGTGGAAACGAAACCACATGCAAAACGTGCTCTATGGACACACATTATCCCAAGTATCGCTACATTCATTGGCATGATTATTTTAGGAGTTATGGGGCTTGGATCTGATCAGCCGGATGTAACATTTGGAATTGGTGCAATGATTGTCTTATGTATTTGCGGAATCATTAGCTTATACTACTTCATTTGGAACATCGTGAAAGGTATTAAAGTACTGAAAGCCTAATTTCCTTTTTAAACAAACGTTTGATTAAAAAGAAAAACCGTCCCAAAATACCTTTTTGGGACGGTTTTTTTATCTTCTGCGTTTCTTCTTTTTTCTCATCATTTTCTTACGGCGCGTATTCACTTTATCCGCTATAATGTGAAGCGTGCTTGCCACAACAATTCCCATTACGAACGTTACAATTTCAACCTCATGTTCCTTCGCCATTTCTATTAAATTCCCGTCGAGCGCGATTACATTTAATAGGAATAAAAACGGAGAAAACACAATTAACATGTATGCAATACGAATCACATCACCAAGTATAATTGTGTGTGTAAAGAAGGAGCGATGCGGCATTACCTTCTTATACGGATACCAAAATATACGCAGGAATCCCCATTTATTATACGCATTACTATACGTATCTAAATCCGGTGTTAAAAATGTAGTACCTACTAAAAAGCCAATTGCAAAAGTTAATAAAAAATCAAAATTTGTTAGTCCATACGAAAAGAGCATAAACAAAACAACCGGAAGGGATATTAAGTTTATTTTCGTATGCGTTCTTCCTGATGGCATAATGCACTTCCTCGCTTACGTTCGCCCTGTCACCATGTGACAGTTCTCACCTATTGATCTAATTTCTGATCGATAAAGGATGTGTCTATATCCGAACCAAACCATTCTGCCAACTTCACTCGCGCCTTATCTTTTACATCATCATCGACGTATAGCGACGCTTGTAATAGCGCAGCCATTAACGCCCCTAAATCATCCGTATAACCAATTCCAGCAACGAAATCTGGAATCGCATCAATCGGTGCAATAAAATAAGCAAGTGCTCCAATTACAATAATTTTCACTCGTTTTGGAACATCTGGTTTCTGCAAAACGTAAAACAACAATAAACTTGCATAAATGACTGACTGTCCTGCCTGCTTTGCGACATGTTTTACCTTCTTCCAAAATGCTTCAACTGAAAATTTTTGCTCCATGTAAAAGCCTCCCTATTTTTTAAAAGAAATAAGCTACAATATGTTTTCAGTAAAAGTTCATCAAAATTACACATAATCTATCAATGAACTTTCATTGTAACAAACAAACCCAAAAAGAACAAGTGTTCGTTAATTTTTACATACTTCCCTTCATATAATAGGTTTCTAGATAACCACTTACCCATTGTCATTTCTTATTTCTCAACAAGAGATTTTTCACTTTCACTTAACATTCTGCTCTACCTTTGTTATATTTTCTAGTTGACGGACATATAAACGAATGTTAAAGTTTTCTCTGGTAGTGACAAATCTTATACAAAAAATGTAAAATGTTATAGTGTTTCTCAGAAATGAATTTTGTTGTATAATACAGAAATGACGTTATGCTTATGAGTAACACAAGAAACTAAAAGGGTATGCATAGTTATAGTCGTATATGGGTGAATATAGAACCTCTAATTATGGCCAAGAAAACTATGTATTTTTTATTTTAGCATTTTTCGCTCCAAAATCGACCAAGCCTGATAGAGAAAGGGTGGAAATGAATGAAAGAAACCTTGAAATCACAATTTCAAAATGTGCGTTTCACTGCATTCGTAGCTTTAGCCTTATGGTTGAAGACATATCTTATTACACGCACAAGCTTTGATTTAAAACTTGAATCTTTCATGCAAGAATTCATTTTATTCCTGAGCCCATTAGCAGCATCATTACTGCTTGTTGGTCTTGCATTATTTGCAAAAGGGAAAAAACGTAACTATATAGCACTTGGAATTAATTTTGTCTTAACAATCGTTCTTGTTGGTAACGTAATGTTCTACGGATTCTATAATGACTTCGTTACTTTACCAGTACTAGGACAAACATCTAACTTCGGAAGTTTAGGTTCTAGTGTAAAAGAATTGTTTAACTACAAAATTATCCTTGCATTTGCTGATATTATCGTATTCTTCATTTTATTGAAGAAGATTAAGAATTTTGCACCGACAGAACGTGTAGCACGCCCAATGCGTTCCCTATACTTCGTGTCAACAATTGCTATTTTCTTCGCAAACTTAGGATTGGCAGAAGCTGAGCGTCCAGAACTATTAACACGTTCATTCGACCGCGTTATGCTTGTTAAAAACTTAGGTTTATATGTACACCAAGTATATGATCTTGGCTTACAAGCAAAATCAAGTTCACAAAAAGCATTTGCTGACGGCAGTAAGTTACAGGAAACAGAGAACTACGTAAAAACAACGCAAAGCAAACCAGATCCAAATATGTTTGGTACTGCAAAAGGGAAGAACGTAATCGTTGTCTCTCTTGAGTCATTACAAACATTCTTAATCGGTGCAACAGTTAACGGACAAGAAGTTACACCATTCTTAAACCAATTTACGAAAGAAAGTTATTACTTTGATAACTTCTTCCATCAAACTGGGCAAGGAAAAACATCTGATGCTGAATTCTTAGTAGATACTTCAATGTATCCACTAGACCGTGGTGCTGTATTCTTCACACACGGTAACAACGAATATACAGCAACTCCAGAAATTTTACGTCAGCAAGGATACTACACTGCAGTATTCCACGCAAACAACGCAACATTCTGGAACCGTAACATTATGTATCCGGCACTTGGTTATGATCGTTACTACAACGAGCTTGACTATAAGATTACGCCAGAAACGAAATTAAACTGGGGATTAAAAGATATCGAGTACTTTGATCAATCTATCGATATGTTAAAACAAGTGAAGCAACCGTTCTATACTCGCTTCCTTACTTTAACAAACCATTACCCATTCACTTATGATGACAATACAAAATTAATTGATGAATACAATTCTGGTGATGGCGTATTTGACCGTTACATGGTAACAGCTCGCTACTTAGACGAAGCAATGAAACACTTTATTGAGCGTCTAAAAGCAGAAGGTATTTACGACAACTCAGTTATCGTATTCTACGGTGACCACTACGGTATTTCTGAAAACCATAACCGTGCAATGGCACAGTTCTTAGGAAAAGAAGAAATTACTGCATTTGACCATATGAACTTACAAAAAACACCGATGTTTATTCACGTTCCAGGTCAAAAAGAAGGTAAAACAATTTCAAAACCAACTGGTGAAATTGACATTAAACCAACTATTCTAAACTTACTTGGTGTAGACTCTACGAATGACGTTCGATTCGGTCATGACGTATTCTCACCTGACAATAAAGGGTTCGTTGTTCTTCGTGATGGTAGCTTCGTTACAGATAAGTACATGTACACGAACAGTACATTCTACGACCGTGCTACTGGCGAAGTTGTACAACTACCAAAAGAAGAATCTCAACCACTTATTGATCGTGCCCAAAATGAATTGAGCATGTCTGACAAAATCATTGAGGGTGACTTACTTCGCTTCTCTGAAAGCAACAAGATCAAAACTGGTGAAGTAAAGACAGCTATTAAAGAAGAAAAGAAGAGCGCTGAGTAATCTCAGCCTCTTTTTTTATATTCCTCCATAAAATTACTTATATTCATTAACTTTAACATTACATAACCTTTACCAAATATTCACATAGAATTAATGAAGTATCTCTATAATAAAATATGTAAACGAGGTTCTATATATTTCTTATCTCTCATCTGTAATAAGATCCCTTAAAGAAATATGTGAATCGTTTATTTCTACTTTCTTATAATTGTCTTTCAATATGTTTTGTTTCCATACACAAAACATTCAATAAGACGATGTCCCTATGAAAGATAGCTACCCTCCTTGTGCAGCATTCCATAAGAATGTTGCTTTTTTTTATTTAAAAGCAGGATTCTTATTTCTTATTTTCGAATTTGTATATACGAAATGCTGTAAATCACTACCACTTCTCTACCATTTACAAATACATATACGTCATATGTAAAGAATTACTCACATAAAAATTACTGTAGTGATTTTTATTCCAAATGAATGAAAGCTTCACTTTACTTATGCACTTACGAAAGGATGGGACGAAAATTGGCATATGAAAGATTTGTACTTTGGAATGATGCAGTTATTGATACAACGAAACAAAAAACGTACATAGACCTTGAGGAAAGAGGCTTGCAGTTTGGAGATGGAGTCTACGAGGTTATTCGTCTATATAAAGGGAACTTTCACTTATTAGATCCGCATATCACAAGATTATATCGCTCCATGGAAGAAATAGAATTAACACTCCCTTTCTCAAAAGCGGAACTGATTACCCTACTTTATAAACTAATCGAAAATAATAATTTCCACGAAGATGGAACGATTTATTTGCAAGTATCTCGTGGTGTACAAGCTCGTACCCATACGTTCTCATATGACGTCCCTCCAACAATCTATGCCTATATTACAAAGAAAGAAAGACCAGCGTTATGGATTGAATATGGTGTACGTGCCATATCAGAACCGGATACGCGCTGGCTACGCTGTGATATTAAATCATTAAATTTATTACCGAATATATTAGCTACTACGAAAGCGGAACGAAAAGGTTGTAAAGAGGCCCTTTTCGTACGAAATGGTACTGTAACTGAGGGAAGCCACTCTAACTTCTTTCTAATTAAAAACGGAACTCTTTACACACATCCAGCTAATCACCTTATTTTAAATGGCATTATTCGTCAATATGTCCTTTCTTTAGCGAAAACCCTTCGTATTCCAGTACAAGAAGAGCTTTTCAGCGTTCGTGATGTTTATCAAGCGGATGAATGCTTTTTTACAGGAACGACGATTGAAATTTTGCCGATGACTCATCTTGATGGAACCGCCATCCAAGATGGTCAAGTTGGCCCTATCACTAAAATGCTGCAACGATCATTTTCTCAGAGTTTGTTACAATCCAATATGTCATCTTCTTAAACACGAATAATTTCTATCCTTTCTACATTCAATATATGTATTTAAATGGAAATCAAGGTATAGATTTATGCCTTGATTTTTTCTTGTAATCTTTTTGTCATATTCAGATTCCCGCATAAGTCTTGACAGTAATCGACATGCTCTTTAGAATTTTTAACAGTTGGTAAATATTTCTTCACTACATTACAGACAGAAAGGAATCGACAAATTATGAAAAAATACCTTGCCGGTCTTGCGGCAGTGTCTGTAGCAGGAGGAGCAGCACCTACACTTGATAGTGTTCAAGCTGCCCCTGAACAAAATACACAAAAAGCTGCTACAACTGTCCAAGCTTCTGCATCAAACAGCTCATCTTATACGGTAAACGCTAGCGTATTACATGTTCGTGCAGGATCAAGTACTTCTCACGACATCATCTCGCGCGTTTATAACGGTCAATCACTAAACGTGATTGGCGAAGAAAATGGTTGGTACAAAATTAACCATAATGGAAAAACAGGTTTTGTTAGTGGCGAATTTGTATCAAAAAATGGTGCAAGTAATTCCAATGTAAGTACAACAGGTGGAAAAAACAAAGTTACTGCTGATGTATTACGTGTACGTACTGCTCCTAACACTTCTAGTTCTGTTTCAGGACGTGTATATGAAGGACAAACATTAAACGTAATTGGCCAAGAAAATGGTTGGGTGAAAATCAACCATAATGGACAAGTTGGCTATGTAAGTGGCGAATTCGTATCTGGTGTTTCTTCTAATGCAGGTTCTTCAAACAACAATACGAATAATAACAACCAAGAATCTGTAAAACCAGCAAGTGGAAACTATACAGTAAATGTATCTTCCCTTCGTGTTCGTACAGGTCCTAGCACTTCTCACACAACTGTAGGCTCTGTTACGAAAGGACAAGTCGTACAAGTTGTTGGCGAAGTTCAAGATTGGTTCAAAATCAATTATGCAGGCCAAACAGCTTACGTAAGTAAAGACTACGTAACAAAAGGCGGTTCTAGCGATAACGTTACACAAGGAAACAACCAAGATAACAAACAAGAACAAAATAATAATGTAACTGTTCAAACTGGCGGTACTTACGTTGTTAACGCAACATCTCTACGCGTACGTACAGGTCCTGCTACTTACCATAGCGTAATTGGTGGCGTATTAAATGGTACGACATTAAACGTAATTGGCTCTGAAGGTAGCTGGTTTAAAGTTAACTATCAAGGAAAAACAGGCTACGTTAGTAGCGAATTCGTGAAATTTGTTAAAGGTGGCACTACTACTCCTGAGCAACCAAAACAGCCTGAACAACCTAATCAAGGTGCAATTGGTGACTACTACATTAATGCTTCTGCCTTAAATGTACGTAGTGGTGAAGGTACAAATTATAGAATCATAGGCGCACTTCCACAGGGACAGAAGGTTCAAGTAATCTCTGAAAACTCTGGATGGAGCAAAATTAACTACAACGGCCAAACTGGTTATATCGGCACACGTTACCTTTCTAAAACACCAGTTGGTGGCGCAGTAGATAATAAGCCTAACAACAACCAAAATAACAATCAAAACAACAATAATAACAATACAAGCAATAATAGCGGTGACAGTTCTTCCGTACTTGCATATGCAAAATCAATGCAAGGTGTACCATACGTTTGGGGCGGAACTTCTGCTACTGGTGTTGACTGCAGTGGTTACATCTACCACGTATTTAAGAAATTTGGTCATAACATTAGCCGTCAAAGTGTTGCAGGATATTGGGGTAGCCTACCACAAACTTCAAATCCACAACCAGGTGACTTAATTTATTTCCAAAACACTTATAAATCAGGTCCTTCTCATATGGGTATTTACCTTGGGGGCGGATCATTTATCCAAGCTGGAGATAAAGGTGTAGCAATCGCTTCATTAAGCAATTCTTATTGGAGTAAGCACTTCTTAGGTTATACGAAAGCACCTTAAGTTATATTTTTAGAGCCTTCTAGATTACTAGAAGGCTCTTTTTATTGTGTATAACCTATTTCCCTAAAAAAATAATGTATCTATTTTCCTATTTCATACACTATATTCTACAATAATGATCCATAACGTTATCATAATGTATATTTTCACATAAAAAACATAACCTATTTCATGTCTAATCATTTTATATGTGTTTTTTTGAAGAATTTTCTTTTTATTTAAACTTTTCGTTAGACGTTTGACCTCTGATGTCCATTATGATAAGTTACTTAAGATGTTATATTTGCAGAAGTATAGACAACTGTTTTATACATTTTTTTACTATGAGGAAGGAGCATACACTGCATGAATCTTTTATGGGGAATTGGCGGCGTGATTGGAGTATTAGCAATCGCTTTCTTACTATCTTCCAACCGCAAAGCTATTAATTGGCGCACGATTTTAATCGCGCTAGCATTACAAATGTCATTTTCATTTATCGTATTACGATGGGATGCCGGAAAAGCAGGTTTAAAACACGCTGCAGATGGCGTTCAAGGATTAATTAATTTTTCTTACGAGGGAATTAAGTTCGTTGCTGGGGATTTAGTCAACGCAAAAGGCCCTTGGGGATTTATCTTCGTTATTCAAGCACTACTTCCAATCGTATTTATTAGTTCATTAGTAGCAATCTTATATCATTTCGGTATTATGCAAAGATTTGTTAGTATCGTTGGTGGCGCATTAAGTAAACTTCTTGGAACTTCTAAAGCAGAAAGTTTAAACTCAGTAACAACTGTATTTTTAGGACAAACTGAAGCTCCAATCTTAATCAAACCTTACTTAGCACGTTTAACAAATAGTGAATTCTTCGCTATTATGGTAAGCGGTATGACAGCTGTTGCTGGATCAGTTCTTGTCGGCTATGCAGCAATGGGTATTCCGTTAGAACACTTATTAGCAGCAGCAATTATGGCAGCTCCATCAAGTTTATTAATTGCGAAACTTATTATGCCAGAAACAGAAAAAGTAGATAATAACGTTGAACTTTCTACAGAGCGTGAAGATGCAAACGTTATTGACGCAGCAGCACGTGGTGCATCAGAAGGTATGCAACTTGTTATTAACGTAGCAGCAATGTTAATGGCTTTCATCGCATTAATCGCTTTATTAAATGGCCTATTAGGATGGGTTGGCTCTTGGTTCGATATTAAACTTAGCCTTGATTTAATCTTTGGTTACTTACTATCACCATTTGCAATTTTAATCGGTGTTTCTCCTGGTGAAGCTGTACAAGCAGCAAGCTTTATCGGTCAAAAACTTGCAATCAACGAATTCGTTGCATACGCAAACTTAGGACCACATATGGCAGAGTTCTCTGCAAAAACAAATCTAATTTTAACATTCGCAATCTGTGGATTCGCAAACTTCTCTTCTATCGCAATTCAATTAGGTGTAACAGGGACATTAGCTCCTACTCGCCGTAAACAAATTGCACAATTAGGGATTAAAGCAGTTATCGCTGGTACACTAGCTAACTTCTTAAACGCAGCAGTTGCAGGTATGATGTTCCTATAAAATAAAGCAAGTCCCCTCTTTCTAAAGAGGGGACTTTTTATTTTCTTAGTATATATTAAATACTTTATGCCGAAATATAAAAACATTATGATACAATAATTATCAAGTCTGTTTATTTTTTCTTACAAAAGAGGGATACTACTTATTGTTGCTCTCTCAAAAAGAATATAGTCATCCGATCTATTTCTTAATAATTGTGCATACTACAAGTATCCTTGTATGAATTATCTTTAAGGAGGAAAGTTTTGTGAAAGATAACTTCTATAAAGTCCTCTCTATTTGGATTTTACAAATTTTATTTTATTTTACAACTGTACATGTAACGCAATATGAGCATGCTCTCATTTTTACAATTATATATGTAATTGTTAATGTACTATTTCTATTTTTGCCTGATAAAACTGCATTTGTTTTCTTCATATTAGGAACCATTACTTCGGTATTCTACCTGTTCTACCAAGCATGGCTTTACTTATGGAGTACATCAGAACAATGGGAATACATTATTACTCACTTCCTAATGGCAGCAAATTTCTTCATTGTATATATCTCCACTCATCTATTAAAGAAGGTTATTCATGAAAATAAAGAATTAACCGAACGTGTGAGAACGTTAGAACACTACATTGGAGAATCGAAATTATTAACAAGACAAGAATTCGAGAGACGACAAGCATTATTAATCAATGCAATGAATCGTCGTAATGAAACAGGCGTTATGATTTATTTTGACTTCACTTCCTTTAGTAAATATACAAAGGAAAGTGTTATGGACCGTGTAGCTTCATTATTAGTTGAAACGGTAAGAGCTGACTTTGACCTTGTTGCTGAGTATGATAAAAACACATTAGTCATTTTATTACAAAATACAAATGAAGCTGGTGCCGATATTGTAATGAACCGTCTACAGCCTAAAATGGAAAAATGGCTTGCAGATGAGGCCATTCAAGATATTAAGATGAAACGAGAACAAATCGCTACAAAAGGACCGAAGTTATTATGATGACACTCGTTATACTTCTTTTATTCCTTCTATTTTGCGTACTCGTTTTTTGGATCAGCATCACATTTTCAATTAAGTATGTACTTATTTTTACAGCCTTTCTATTCTCTGGCTTACTCGTTTACTATTCTTTCTTAACACTCGCAGGTTTAGTTCACCGAAGTAGGAAACAAAAAGATCGTACGCTAGAACATTACCCAAGCGTCGATATTTTAATACCAGCTCACAATGAAGGCGTCGTGATTAAGGATACTTTAGAGGCGATGGCAAAGATTGAATATCCAGGCAAACTAACTGTTTATTTATTAAACGATAACTCGCAAGATGAGACACCTGAAATTGGTGACGATTTTGACAAAGCTTATGCTCATATTCGTCACATTCGCGTTCCACCTGGTGAACCAAAAGGAAAATCACGTGTATTAAACTATGGCCTTAGTATTTCAGATGGTGAATACTTCTGTGTTTATGATGCAGATAACCAGCCTGAACCACACGCACTGCGAATGCTTGTAGAACACGCTGAAACAACCGAGGATGCTGTTGGAGCTGTTGGGCATGTTCGTACTGTAAATGAAAAAAGAAACTGGCTAACACGAATGATTTCGTTAGAATTTCAAATCTTCCAGCTCCTTATGCAATCCGGACGCTGGTTACTATTCCAAACAGGTTCACTAACAGGAACAAACATGCTTCTTCGTCGCGCTGCATTAGAAGAGCTTGGCGGCTATGACCCTTATGCAATTGCAGAAGACGCTGAATTAACATTACGAATTACACAAAAAGGCTATCTCCTGCCAATCGTTCCAGAGTCAATTACATGGGAACAAGAACCTGAGCATTTAAAAATTCTTATTAAGCAGCGTACACGTTGGCTTCAAGGGAACTTGTACATTTTAGAAAAAATGTTTTCTTCATTAAGTTTCTTTAAAGGAAAACTGCTCGTCCATTCTTTACAACAAGTTTTAGTGTATGTTGTATTTTGGTTATTCTTAATCATTTCGAACGTTTGGTTTGTAATTGGGTTACTCGGGATATTCCAAATTCAATATAGCATCCCACTACTATTTATGTGGTATGTCGCATATGTTACATATGTTTCTCAATTATTTAGTGCCCAGAGTGTGGAACGAACCTTTACACCAACTAATATTTTTATTAGTGTTATCATGTACTTTACGTACGCACAGCTCTTTACGTACTTATTCATTCGTAGCTTAATTTTATACTTACGTGCAAAGAGTAAGAAACAAGTCATTGGCTGGGATAAAACTGTTCGATTCAAAAAGGACAAATAAAAATAAGCACAGAGCGCCGTATGCTCTGTGCTTATTTTTTGCCGTATAAATTATATATCAGACAATACCCCTTAGCTGAAAGTAATTTCACGTCCATCCCCCAACGAACGATCGACCTTCATTTATATACGAAAAAGTGATTGCTATTTTTGTAGAACCAATTGCTTCTCTTGCTGCTCTTTGCGCGTTTCAGTCTTAGGTTCCGTGCTTTCTTGGACACTACGATGTGCCACACGTTTCAAACAAATATGCTTCCACTTTCTTTCGTAACGTTTCATTATTCTAGATGTCCCCCTTGAATGCGCTTTAAAACTATTTGAAATCGCTTACAGGAAATAATATAGCACATATATATAAACGTGACAACACATTTCCGACAATTTTTTGTCAAAAATATGAATAGAATCTGCAAGATATCGAACATTGTCGAAACGAATCGATTTTTATCGGTATAAAAGGCATACTACTAATATATTGACACTCCCACAGCTAAAGCCGCAAGCTGACTAACGTCAGTGGGATTCTTGCTACCAAAGGCGACGTCTATTTCTAGTATCGCTGACGTGCAAGATTGCGGTGTGCCATCACCACTCCGTATCCAGTGCATCTAGCAGATACGGCACTCGTTCTATTACCAAACGAGTCAGATTGTGAGTTCTCAAATGTGTTTTAGCGTCTTGTACTTGACGACTCAATACATTTTACGGAGCAGAAGAATTTGTTACTCCAACCTCATATGTATTCTGTTTTCAGAGAACAAGATTGTTTTAGAGACTTTTACTTGTCTGTTATGAAAATTATACCATTTCAAATACTTGATGTACAGAACATACTTTCGGTATTTTATCTGTACATCGCATTTGACCTCACTATCATCCCACCCCTAAAGGGGGTACTATCGCACCGTAGTGGGCTTTCCTATTCGGAAAATCTGTAAAGTATTTTATTTCCCTTACTTGCAGTTCAAGTTCCTTCTATATAAAAAAAGAGCTGATACATAATCAACTCTTTTTCCTTCTATTATTTATGACGCTTCATACGACCTTCTTTTTGTAACTCTTTAAATAATGCTGCCATCATAAAGAAAATAACGAAGACGAATGGGAATGCTGCAATGATAGCTGCCGTTTGTAAGGCTTCTAATCCACCTACATATAATAAGATAGAAGCTAGAGCAGCTAAAACGATACCCCAGATCATTTTAATGCGGTTTGGTGGATTTAAACTACCATGTGTCGTTAACATCCCTAAAACAAATGTCGCTGAATCTGCAGATGTAATAAAGAATGTAGAAATAAGAAGAATAGCTAGAACAGATAACGCTGATCCAAAGCTTCCCATCTGATCAAACATAGCGAATAGTCCTACTTCTGTTCCCATCTCTTTAATTTTTTCAAAGATATGTGCATCACCAAACAGTTCCATATGAATACCAGTCCCGCCGAAGACTGAGAACCAAAGAGCACCAATTATTGTCGGTACGAGTAACACACCGATAACAAATTCACGAATGGTACGCCCTCGTGAAACACGGGCAATAAATGTACCTACGAATGGTGACCATGCAATCCACCATGCCCAATAGAAAATTGTCCATGATTGAATCCATTGATTTCCGCCTTCATCTAATGGACTTAATCGGAAACTCATACTTGGTAATTCCTGAATATAAGAACCGATTGTCGAAGTGAAGTAATTCATAATAAAGTTTGTTGGACCTGCAAACAATACAATAATCATAAGTGCAAACGCAAAAATAATGTTTGTATTACTTAAATATTTAATTCCTTTATCAAGACCTGTTTGCGCAGATAACATAAATAACACTGTTACGATTGCAATAATAACTAACTGAGTCGTTAATGAGTTCGGGATAGAAGTTAAATAACTAACACCACCGGCAATTTGTTTTGCGCCAAGACCTAATGATGTTGCCACGCCAAACACAGTGGCGAAAACAGCTAACACATCAAATAAATGAGCAATACGCCCATGGTCCCCGTCCTTAAATAACGGTCCTACTGTCGCACTAATTGTACTTGCTTTTCCTTTTCTAAAAGTAAAGTAAGCAATACAAAGCGCTACAAATGCATATAGTCCCCACGGATGTAATCCCCAATGGAAAAATGAAAAACGCAGTGCAAGACGCGCACTTTCCTCAGTTGCACCTTCTCCAAACGGAGGCGCGTATAAATGGTTTAATGGTTCGGCAACGCCCCAGAACACTAAGCCGATACCCATACCAGCACTAAATAACATGGCAAACCATGTCATATAACTATAATCAGGTTCGTCATCATCTTTCCCTAAACGAATAGAACCGTATTTTGAAACAATTAAAAAGATAGACACACCTAAAATAATAGAAACAGAAATAATATAAAACCATCCAAACTTACTAACTAATGCAGTTTGAATTGCGGTTGTTACATTTCCTAAGCTACCTTTTCCAATAATAGATTCGGGAATAATCCCCCAAATTGTAAATGCAATACATAATGTTAATGAAACGATGAATGTTTTTGTCAGTTTCCTCATCAAATCCCCCTTCGTAGGTTTTACTTTTATAAATAACATTAATTCCGATATGTAAAATCGGATAGAAAACTATAATTTTGCGGTGATTTTCTTACTTTCACCTTCACCAACTAGAATTCTGATGGACAGCCTTACCTTCCGTATAACCTTTTCACTCTGCAAGAGCTATAAGATCGAAATACTGCTGTCAAATTGTGCGAGAAAAATGCGGATGGGAATGTATTTTCCCAAAAAAGGATGTGTTACAGATGTAAAAAAGGGCATTTTCCTTCCTTGCAACCCTTTCTTTTTGTAACAATTATGCGGTTTTTTTGCTAGTATATAGCACGTGTTTATAGTTTCACAAACGAAATGTTTATGTTTATATAACTATATTACCCATAAAACGGTAAAATACTCAAGGAATGTAATCGTTTAGTAAACATCATGTAACACTCCTGTAATATTTTTATTTACGCCGAAAACAATATGTTGTATTAAATATTTTGAATATAAGTAGAAACCTACTAAACATATAGAATGAAAAACGCTTTCCTATATTTTTTGTTATATTACAGGATGTTAACGACTTATTACGAATGGTTTGTAATTGTGTGTTTTCCCCAAATCCGAAAAAATCTGTTGCTATAATGAGGACACGAAAACAAACGCAATGGAGGCTATCATGAAAAAATTAATTGGTATAGCAACAGCAGCAGTTTTTGGTCTTGGGATTTTCACATCATCTGCTAATGCAGAAACTGTTGTAACAACAGACGTACTAAATGTACGCGAAAACCCTACTACGGAATCAAAAGTTGTCGGTAAATTACTAAACGGTAATAAAATAAATGTTCAAAATACAGAGAACGGATGGTCAAAAATCACTTTAGATGGTAAAGACGCATTCGTAAGTGCAGAGTTCACTAAAAGCATCTACTACGTAACAGCTAACGTATTAAACGTACGTGCTGAAGCGAACACAAACTCAGAAATTCTTGGGACGCTTAAGAAAGATGATATGATCGAAACAACGAACCAAGTACAAAATGAGTGGTTACAATTCGAATATAACGGAAAAACAGCTTATGTTCACGTTCCTTTCTTAACAGGTACAGCACCTGTTATTGAGAAACAAGAACAACCTGCTCCTGCTAAAGCGCAAGCACCAGCTCAAGCACCTGCAGCTCAAGCAAAACAAGCTGCTAAGCCTGCTGTAAAGGCTGCTGAAACTAACACACCTTCTGGTGGTCGTGAGTTAACAGTTGTAGCTACAGCATATACAGCTCATCCGAGCGAAAACGGTGGCACATATGGCGGCCGTGTATTAACTGCAATGGGTCATGACTTAACAGCGAACCCAAACATGAAAATGATCGCTGTTGACCCGAAAGTAATCCCATTAGGATCTAAAGTATGGGTAGAAGGTTACGGAGAAGCTATCGCTGGAGATACTGGCGGTGCAATTAAAGGTAACCGTATCGACATCCTACTTGGATCAGATAGCGCTGCTCAAAAATGGGGACGCAAAACTGTTAAAGTGAAAATTTTAAAATAACCAATGACTGCTGAAGCCAGTTCTCTTTGTTGAGAGCTGGCTTTTATTTTTTTATAATAACCATAAGGAGGTTATGTCCATGAATGTACAAGCAAAAGTAGACTGGATCGGTACACCAAAACCGTATATATATAAGGATGAAGTAACATACGACGCTACTTCCATTGATTTCTCACTTGCTGACGACGACAATCGATATAAATTAATTGTGCTCAAGTCTGAAGATAATACACATTACAAATTTGTCCAATATGGAATCAAACCCGGCTCACAAAAGCCATTCCCTATCGACATTCCATTCGAACAAAACATGTTACCCATTATAGAGCAAATATTACATGATCCGTATGTACAAGTTGTATTAAAAAAAACGCGTTTCTAATATAAAAAAGCTATCTCTATAATTGAGATAGCTTTTTTATATTAGCGAGTTGGACCAGAGATTTCCTCTGATTTCAACGTATTATTTGCGCCAAGAGAATAATATAGTATATTTCCATTCCCATTAACTGTTACAATATGGTCATTACTAAAGCTCTTAAATTTAACAGAGCCATCACCGTAACGAATATGATACTCTTCATATGTCGTTACTTTATATTTCGTAGCACTTTGACGCTCTACATTACGAACTTCCATCGTTAATAAATCTTCTGTAATTCCTTTTTGGTATAGATATTGTAAATACTCACGGTCCTGTTTATACGATGGCCCGCTCTTATCATAATTATTTGCGATAATACTAAAATCATTTGACGAAATCGCACGTACATTATCATAAATATGTGTTCGTACAAATTCACCAACTGCAGAGCTCGATATTTCTTTTACGCTTGGCGTTTCTTTTGGGAACTTTAAATAATAAGTACTTTGATCCCCAACTTTGATACTTTCAGATTTAATGGTACCAAGCTCTGTATTTTTCTCTAAATGCACTTCTACCGTTTCATCTGTCTCTACAGGTCCCAGTTTATAACTTCCGTTACTCAATTTCCCGCGCTTTTTCCCATTCACAAAAACAGTCGCTTCATTTTCATCAGAAGAGATAGTTACATAATTTCCTTCAAGTGATAAATTCACTTCTACTGTCCCTTTCTTTTCGTCTGCTAAGTCCACTTCTTTTTCTGTCTCTAATTTAGTAAGTTCCGCTTTCGCCTGTGCCTTCACAACATAAGAACCCGGGAAATATGGCCCTAATTCTTTTGAATTTTTACTACTAGAAAGCTCTATTTCTTTTTTATCATTTACATATATTTCAGCATTCTTCGCGGTTGTGCTAACATTCATGTAATAAGATTTCATACTGAACTTATACTTCGGATACAAGAACCATTCTTTCCCGTCTTCTATAATTCTCCCATCTTCAAAGGATACTGTACCACTTGTTGAATTTTTAGCTATCGCCTCTTTTTGCAAGTAGTATAGTAACGCTTTATTGTATGAAGGATTGTCTTTTAAATAACGTATGTATGCCTGAATGTCTTCTGACTTAACTTTTAGAGCTGGATCATCTACCTTCACAAACTCATCGATTGCACTAACATCTTTCTTTTGGAATGCCTCAATCATTGCATTTACTTGCTTCTCTTTTGAAAAATTATATGCCCCGAATTGATATACTCCAAATAATAAGGCAGCAATTACGATGAAACCACTGAAAAGAAATATATTTTTCTTACTTCGTACTGGTCTCGTCTCTCGTTGTATCTCCTCACTAGAAGCAACCGTACCCGCCGCCGAAATATCGTCTAATTTATGGCGGCACCTAGGGCAAAAATTCAAATGGCCTGCAAACTGTTCCTTACATGTTTCACAAAACTTCAATATGCTCTCCCCCAATTTTTCTCTAGCTTTATTGTGACACAATAAAGCTTATGCTTTTTCTATATTTACACTTACATTCCTTTTGCAGTTGCGCAGCAGGTAATTTCAGCTTTCCTTATTCACTTTACTCCCCAATTCAAGCCATATTTCTCCCTATAAACATTTTATATATTACCATGATTTTCAAGTAATGTAATCTAAATTTCATTTTTTCTGTTTTGAGCATTTTTTGTTTATAATGGTAAAGGAAAGAAATATGTGTACGGAGGAATATTATGCTGCAACACTCAATTACGAAAGATGAAATTATGATGATTGCGAATGAGTTCGTTCAAGGACTAGATCCACAGCAAACAGCTGATCAGGAACATGTCGCTACAGCTCGGCACCTATATCGTAGTGGTGTTGTCTACAACGTTGACTTTGATGGCTATACGCTATCAGGAACTGTAGATGCTGAAGGCAGCGTATATAGCGTCCATATCCCGATTCGTAACGTCGCTGAAAGCTATTGCGATTGCTTCGCACCCACGCAGTGTGAGCATATGCTCGCTGTATTACTATCGGCAGCATCTAGTTTCGGGCAAGTAGGAGATGTATTAACTTTATTCAAAAATAATACGAAACCTTCTCTTCCTCCTATTCGAACTGCAAGACAAGTATTGCAATCATCAGCTTTTGAAGAAACGGATTATAAAAGTTGGCAATCCTATTTTGATAACGAATATGAATCATTTAAAAAAGAACAAGCTCGGCTTACTTATAAACAAATGTATTTTCTTATGAGTATTTTTACGGACTTCTATACGAAACTCGAGCGGAAAGCCCCGCGTATCATTGTGATACATGAATTGTTCAGGCTACATGCAGCGCTTTATTGCTTTCAAAAATTATTAGAAGAAATTCAGGAATTTGAGGCAAATAAAACGTATTCTTATCATCAGCCTGTTAATGTCGTTCGCCTATTTGTAGATAAAGTGGAATCCATCGTTCGGGACTTACAATCAGAATCGATTCCTTCAGAGTCTAAATCAATTCTGCAAGAAACAGCTCGTCTCGTTCACGAAGTATTTTTCTCCACCGATGCCTATACGCAAGAGAGGTTCTTTATTTATCGTCACATATGGAGTGAACTGTTACACAATAACGAGCAACTACAAGAAGAAGAAAAACGAATTGGTACGAAAATGAATCCACTTTCCAAAGCATTAGCATCTTCTCATCTACTCTTTTTAAATGATGAAGATCGATTAGCGATGGACTTACTAAAGAAACAACCTGCTTCTGTTGTAAGTCTTTACTTCTATTGGTTAGAAGAGTTATTACATGCAATGAAATGGGATCGTGCGAAAAACTGGCTTTCCTTTACGTATAAACAAGTGAAGAAAACGATACATGAGCACGAAAATACAATTTTCATAAAAGATATCGTTCGCTTATTCGTCATCATGTATGAAACGTATGCAACTCATACAAATGAACAAGCTGGATTCGAAATGATTTTGCAAGAGCTATTACCATATAGTTTCGCAAACTATGAGCAATACGTACTGGCGAAAAAACAGTATCGAACATGGGCAGAACTTCAGCTCTTACATGGATTTGAAGCGATTGAACTTTTGAAAGAGCCGCTGAAAGATATTGAAAAGGAAGCACCAGAAGCAGCACTTCCTCTTTATCACCTTGCTGCTACCGAAGCTATTGAAGAGCGAAATCGCAAATCATATAGACGTGCAGTTCGTTACTTAAAGAAATTACGTACATTATATAAACGATTAAAGCGTACCGATGAATGGGATGCTTTCATTATTCACATCGCAAACTTACATTCACGTCTGCGTGCACTACAAGAGGAATTACGGAAAGGAAAATTAATCGATGATCAATCAAACTGAAGTAACAATTAGGCTCCAGCACGTTAGTCACGGTTGGTTCCTTTGGGGAGAAGATGATAGCGGTACTCCATTATCCGTAACAAGTTGGAAACGAAATGCATTTACATGGCACTCCACTTCCTTCTACGGCACGTTTCTAAAAGAAGCAACCTTTGAAGGAAGACAAGGTGTTATGCTAACAAACGCACAAGCATTTGAATACATCGCGAATAAACCGATGAACTCCTTTGCCCGTATTCAAATGAACGGCCCTATTACAGCACTTACGGAAGATGCGAACGCATTGTGGGATGCCTTCACAAGCGGTAGCTTCGTACCTGATATGGAGAGTTGGCCTAAACAACCATCTTGGAAAGTTCAAAATACTCCAATCGAAGATGACACATTGGCTTCTCTTTTCTCGGCTGCAGTAAATGAAAGCATATTACAAGATAACCGTTCAAATGACGGATGGGAAGATGCAAAGAGACTTTATGAACATTACGACTTTACGAAAAGACAATTAGACGCAGCACTACATGAAGAAGATTGGCTTCGAAAAATTGGTTACATTGAAGATGACCTTCCCTTTACAATCGGACTACGACTACAAGAGCCGCAAGAAGAATTTGAAATGTGGAAGCTTGAAACAATTGTTACGCCAAAGCGCGGGGCACATCGCATATATGTATATGAGAGTATCGATTCTTTACCAAAACGATGGCACGATTATGAAGAACGTATTCTGGAAACACAAGAAAGCTTCAGTAAGCTCGTACCGTGGCTAAAAGATGGTGATACATTCCGAAGTGAACTCTTTGAAACAGAAGCGTGGAACTTCTTAACAGAAGCAAGTAACGAATTACTCGCCGCAGGTATTACAATCTTATTACCATCGTGGTGGCAAAATTTAAAAGCGACAAAACCAAAATTACGTGTGCAACTGAAGCAAAATGCTACACAAACGCAATCTTTCTTCGGCATGAATACACTCGTTAATTTTGACTGGCGCATTTCAACGAACGGCATTGATTTATCAGAAAGCGAATTTTTTGAACTCGTTGAACAAAACAAGCGGTTATTCAATATAAATGGTCAATGGATGCGACTAGATCCAGCCTTTATTGAAGAAGTACGAAAGCTTATGAATCGTGCTGATAAGTATGGACTTGAAATGAAAGATGTCCTTCAGCAACATTTATCAAACACTGCTGAAACAGAAATTGTAGAAGAGGATAGTCCGTTTACCGATATTGAAATTGAACTAGATGGATATTATGAAGACTTATTCCAAAAACTATTGCACATTGGAGATATTCCGAAAGTAGATGTCCCTTCATCACTAAACGCCACACTCCGTCCGTATCAACAACATGGCATTGAGTGGTTATTATATTTAAGAAAGCTTGGATTCGGCGCATTGTTAGCTGACGACATGGGACTTGGAAAGAGTATTCAAACGATCACTTACTTACTATATATAAAAGAAAACAATCTCCAAACAGGTCCTGCTTTAATCGTGGCTCCGACATCTGTTCTTGGAAATTGGCAAAAAGAATTTGAGCGTTTCGCACCGAATTTACATGTTCAGTTACATTATGGAAGTAACCGAGCTAAAGGGGAATCCTTTAAAGATTTCCTTCAATCAGCAGATGTTGTATTAACATCTTATGCATTAGCTCAGCTTGATGAGGAAGAACTTAGTACGTTATGCTGGGATGCTGTTATTTTGGATGAAGCACAAAATATTAAAAACCCACATACGAAACAGTCTAAAGCAGTACGAAACTTACAAGCAAATCACAAAATCGCATTAACTGGGACACCGATGGAAAACCGCCTTGCCGAGCTTTGGTCTATTTTCGACTTCATTAATCATGGATATCTTGGCAGCTTAGGACAATTCCAGCGCCGCTTCGTCTCACCAATTGAAAAGGACCGTGACGAAGGAAAAATCCAACAAGTTCAACGTTTTATCTCACCGTTTTTACTGCGTCGTACGAAGAAAGATCAAACAGTCGCATTAAACTTACCAGATAAACAAGAACAGAAAGCTTACTGTCCACTAACTGGTGAACAAGCTTCCTTATATGAACAACTTGTTCAAGATACGTTGCAAAATGTAGAAGGATTAAGCGGAATTGAACGACGCGGATTTATATTACTCATGCTGAACAAACTTAAACAAATTTGTAATCATCCCGCTCTTTATTTAAAAGAAACAGAACCGAAAGACATCATCGAACGTTCCATGAAAACGAGCACGCTCATGGAACTCATTGAAAATATAAAAGATCAAAATGAAAGTTGTTTAATCTTCACGCAATACATCGGTATGGGGAACATGCTAAAAGATGTGTTAGAAGAACATTTCGGTCAGCGCGTCCTCTTCTTAAACGGTAGTGTACCGAAGAAAGAACGTGACAAAATGATCGAACAATTCCAAAACGGAACGTATGACATCTTCATTTTATCGTTAAAAGCAGGTGGTACAGGATTAAACTTAACAGCTGCCAACCATGTCATTCACTACGATCGTTGGTGGAATCCAGCGGTAGAAAACCAAGCAACAGACCGTGCATATCGCATTGGTCAAAAGCGCTTCGTTCACGTTCATAAACTGATTACAACGGGGACACTTGAAGAGAAAATCGATGAAATGTTAGAAAGAAAACAATCATTAAACAACGCCGTCATTACAAGCGATAGTTGGATGACAGAACTATCTACAGATGAACTAAAAGAATTACTTGGTGTATAAAGTGAAACTTTAATCAGTGGGGGTCTTACTGCCCATTAAAGCAGGATAAACAAAAGGAGCTAATCTTTTCGAGATTAGCTCCTTTTTCTATTCCAAAACCAATTACTTATTATAATACCTGTTAATCCGCCGCACGTATCCAGTAATGAATCTTGCCACATCGGTGTACGATCGCCCGTAAACCATTGATGAATTTCATCAAATGTTGCATATCCCGCCACGAAAAGGAGAGCGTATATAAAACACCTTTTTCTCGAATAACCTGATCGATGAAAAGCGTAATACGTCAATGAACCGAGCATAAAGAACACCATAAAATGAGCACCTTTACGAAGGAAAAACTCAATAAATCCGCCTACACCTTTATTTGCAATACTAACAGGTGTACCACCGCCGTAATCGATAGATACCCATGAAAAATGCTCTTTCACAAACTCCACATTTACATATTGTTCAATATCCGAACGCATATCCTGCTTTTTATATGGTTGTGCCGAGGAATAGAAAATCAGCCCCATCCATAGTAAAACAGGAATCCAAAATAACCATTTACGATTCATTCTTCCGAAACTCCTCTCTTATTCTTTTAAGAGTACCAAAAAAAAGAATAAATTTCACGCCAAAACATGACATTTGCATCCTATTTATATAGTGAAAGGGGGTGATAAACATGGCAGTCGAAACAATCGTAATGGATTTAACTTTACGTCTCGTCTTAAACAATGGATTAGATAAGAATGGAAAAACAGTTTTTAAGAACAAACAATTTAAGCGCGTAAAAACAAACGCAAACTTAGAGCAAGTACAAAACGTAGCACGTGCTCTTGCTTCTTTACAAGCATCACCACTTCACGCTGTACAACTTGTTAGCACATCAGATCTTTCTAACCTTTAAGGTGGAAATGTAATCAGTGGGGATGCCCCTACTGATTACAAGATAAATAAAAAGGAGGAAACAACGTATGCAAGTACTAGAATTAATTTTCGCGAAAGAAGATGGAAAAACAGTTGTCTTTTCTATCGAGAAGCCGATCACGCCCGTCGATGCACAAGTCGTAAATCAAGTAATGGATACGATCCTTGCCTCATCTGTATTTTCATCAATTAATGAAAATACCCGAAAAAAAGGAGCTCGTCTCGTAGAAAGGACTGTATCTGAAGTTCCCATTACCTTATAAAGTGAAACTTTAATCAGCCCTCACCAATTGGACTTTTATGGGCAGCCCGCCCACACCTAACTTCTTTGCTTTCGCTGCATTTTGAGGTGGGGGTCTTACTACCCATTAAAGTCGAATAAACAAAAAGACGAATCTGCATCATTTTGCAGATTCGTCTTTTTTCTTCGGCATTTCAATTGGAATAAAGATTTTTGAAAAACCGACGCATACATATTTATAGTGTTCTCCGCCGATATCAAATTCCGTCTTATATGTTGAGAAGAATATATAATCATCTCGCTTCGTATAATGATCGATTAACAATCCAACTTGCGGTTCAACATATTTTTTCGCCAACTTCTTACCAGCCGATGCTAAATCACCAAGGAGCCCCTCTTCATTTTCCTTTTGAACTTCGTCTAGCTTCTTACTTACATCATTACGTTTCATAAACTGCTTCGCTGCCCAATCCGTATATTCACCTTTACTCGGATTACTATTTGCTAAATATACTAGAAGAACAACAACTAGAGCCATAATAATATACCTTTTCTTCATACTATCTCACCGCCTACTCTTTTCTATTTTCATATATATGTACAAGCGATGCAAATTAGAAAGACTATCATCTATTGATTGTAAACGAATAGCTAAAATTTACAATATGAAATAAAAGATTAACAATTAATTTACTTAATTCGTATATAATTATATTGAGAATTATTATCATTTATAAAGGGGGAATTAAATTTATGAATGACGAAAATGATATTATTATTTCTAATTCTACAATGATGTTAGAACCATACAAGCACCCTTACTATCAGACAAAGATTATCGAAAGTAGCGGGAACCATCTTTACTCCTGTCAAACTGCTCTCCAACTTATCAAACAATCTTGTCTAACCAATGTTCACTCTACTTATCAAGGTAGACGGAAAGCAGTTCAAACAAACTTTCATTTCAAACAAAATGTGCCGATTCCAATTAATCATCGAGAATATATTTGTGCTTTCCCAACAGAGTCTCCTTCTTCTCCAAACTGTATATGGCTATTTTATAACCATATAGATGACATAGAGTTTTTCAAAAAAAGTAAAAAGGCTACCATTCATTTTTCAAATGGTACAACTACAACTATACATATCAGTCCCCATAAGTTAAAACAACAATTATTAAAAGCCGGATATGTATTATCACGTATGAACATGCAAGATTCACTACAATTTAAAAGCCTCTTACTACATTTACTACCTTAACAGAATAAGTAGAATGGAAAGCAATATCACTTGCCTTCCATTCTTATGATAATATTTATCCTCTTAAGCTATTTCGCATTTTCTCAAGTGCTTGCCGGTACATCCACCTCACTTGATAATAGCTCATCTCTGTCTCCAAAGCGATTTCCCCCATCGTCTTTCCTACAAAAAAACGTTCAAAAATAATATACTTCTCCTTCTCATCTAATACACTCATAAAATCCTTCGCTTTCATTTCAATATCTTCAAAATGAAAGATATCCTCATACTCTCCTACACATACACACTTTTCTTGCACTGCAAACTCTTTCTTCAATCTTTCTAATATATAACCACGTACCGTTACAACTGCATATGCAGGAAAACTCCCTTTCTCCGCATCAAACTTTTCATACGCATGCCAAAGACCGATTAACCCACATTGATAATACTCTTCATAATCTTGATAGATCCCCAACCTCTTTATTTGATTTACAATCAATCCTTCATACAACAAGGCTGCCTCTTTAAAAGTCGCTGGTTTCACACAGTACCCGTTTCTAAAAGGTATACCTTTCTAGTATTCCGCGGTACCTTCACAATATAAAAATAAAGAAGGAAATTCACTGTGAGTAATTTTAAATACAACCACCGAAATTTGAAATTACATGAAGTAGAATTTGAAATTCTGCTTGTGGTATTTGAAATAAGGGCAAAAATAAAAAAGGCGACTCTGGGGGGAGCCACCTTTTAATCCAATCATATTATTATACAGGCAAACCAGGTAAGAACTTTGCAATCAATACAACAATCGCAGCTAGGAATCCCGCTTTAATAATGAATAAAACAATAATTGGGATAGCTGCTTTCACTTTACTTAATCCTGCTGTAACTTGTAATCCTAACCAAATTAAAACTAAATTCCATAAATAGAACAATTCAATTGTATTACCGATTCCATATGCAAGTGAACCTTGATCAAATAGTGGTCCTAAACTTGTATACGCAGTTGGTCCAGCACCTAAAATTAAAGCTATAACACTATTAATAAGTCCACCAATAACAACAACAATATCCGCATATACAATAATCATTACTATTTTTTTATAAGAAGTATCATTCCCATAGAACATCATAAACACCTTATAAATAGCTGCAACAACTAATGTCGCAATCATAACACCTACTATTCCCCATATCGTACCAGAAATTACATCTGATGCAAGCGAACCCTGCTTTGCAAATTCGCCTCCCAATTTCTTTTGCATTTCAATCATCTCAGGTGATGTATACGTAATATACGAATTTAAACCACCCACAAGTCCTTGTAATAGCGCCACTATGAAGAACATACCCCAAACTTTCTCAGTCGTCTTCATTCTCTCAAACTGTAAACCAGGAGAAGTAATCATTCCGAACAATGATGGCTTCTCACCGCCAGCTTTTTGCGTATTCACATTAACTTCCATTATAACGCCTCCTTCTATGTATATAACCCGTTCTAACGGGCGGTTCACTTCCTCATATAGAGGCTACGAACCGCCCACTAGAACGGTAATGTGTAGTTCTACTACACTAGTAATTACTCATAACGCAATGCTTCAATTGGATCTAATTTCGCAGCTTTATTCGCTGGAATTAATCCGAAAATAATACCGAGTGTCATCGAGAATAATACGCCGCCGACGACAACTTCCCATGAAACAAGAGGTGGCCATTTTGCGAATGTGGAAACGATATAGGCTCCGCCATATCCAAGACCAATTCCGATTAAGCCGCCTAGAAGTGTTAACATAACCGCTTCAATTAAAAACTGTAATAAAATTTTACTACGCGTTGCCCCAAGTGCTTTACGTATCCCGATTTCGCGCGTACGCTCCGTTACAGATACTAGCATAATGTTCATAACACCGATACCGCCAACGACTAATGAAATACCTGCAATACCGCCGATGATCATCGTCATAATACCAGTTACTTTAGAAACATTTTCTTGGAATTCTTTTAAATTCACCAGTTCATATTTACCTGGAATTTCACTTGGCTTACGACTATTTAATACATCCACAGCTTGTTTTCCAGCTGCTTCTAAATCGTCTACATTTTTAGCTTGAATTGCGATATTTTGAATATTATCTGTTCCGAATAAAACAGGCCATAACGTAAGAGGGATTAATGCTTCTTCCATTTCAAATCCCATAAACTCATTATCAGATGTATACACACCGACAATCTGCATTGGCTGCCCCTTCATCTCAATAATTTGTCCAACTGGGTTTACGTCCTTAAATAACGTTTCTTCTGTTTTTGTACTAATCATCATAACGTTATTTGCATGAGTAATATCTGATTCACTTAAAGTACGTCCCTTTACGACCTTTACTTTATTAACGGCAAAATATTCATTATCCAGACCAATAACATTCAGATTTGCCTTTTTATCATTTACATCAAGTATCTCCATTCCCTGATTTGTTGTAATAACGTGGGATACATCCTTCACTTGTTTTACTTCCATAATATCTTCTTCCGTTAACTTCGGTATTTCATGCCCGCCCATATTAAACTCATCATTAATATCTGCTTTAAATTGAATTGGCATAAGATTATTACCGCCAGAACCTGCGAATTTCGACTTCAGCATCGCTTCTCCGCCTTGCCCAATTGCAACGACAGTAATAATAGAACCAACGCCGATAATAATACCTAGCATCGTAAGAGCTGAACGCAGTTTATGAGCTAAAATAGAAGAGAGGGCAATTTTTATACTATCTAGTAAACTCATACCGCACACCTTCTATCTTCTGTAATTTTCCCGTCTCGCAGTACAATGCGGCGGGAAGAATACGCTGCTACTTCCTCTTCATGCGTAACCATAACAATTGTTGTACCTTCTGCATTAAGCTTCGTGAAAATATCCATAACTTGCTCACCAGACTTCGTATCAAGCGCACCAGTCGGCTCATCGGCCATAATGAACGTTGGATTATTCGCGATAGCTCTTGCAATTGCTACACGCTGCTTCTGTCCACCTGACAATTCGTTCGGTAAATGATGCACGCGATCCGCTAATCCAACTTTACCTAATGCCTCTAAAGCACGCTTACGACGCTCTGCCTTCTTCACGCCGCCATATACGAGCGGAAGCTCAACATTTTCCACTGCTGAAAGACGCGGCAGCAAATTAAAGTGCTGAAACACAAAACCGATATATTCATTACGAATTAAAGCAAGCTTTGACTCGTCTGCTGTTAAGATATTCACATCATTCAACATATATTCGCCTTCTGTTGGACGATCTAAACAACCGATAATATTCATAAGCGTTGATTTACCAGAACCAGACGGTCCCATAATCGAAACAAATTCACCGCTCTGAATGGTTAAACTAATACCATGCAAAATCGGCACAGCCAATTTTCCTTGATAATACGTTTTAGCAATATGGTTTAACGTAATCATTTCTCTTTCACTTCCATTCCGTCATACACATCGTCGGAAGGATTTTTAACCACCTTTTGCCCCACTGTTACGCCTTCAGTAATCTCTGTCCAGTCTCCATCAGTAGAACCTTTTTTCACATTTTGTTTACGAAGCTTTCCTTTATCCTCAACATAAACAAATGCATCATCACCTTTTTCTACAATGCTCTTAGTCGGAACAGCAACCATCTTCTTATTCTCTAAATTTACTTGCAGAGAAACGTGATAACCTGGAGATAAACCATCTTGACTATCAAGGCTTGCTTTATATGTATATTGAGACATATTTTGAGTCGCTTCGCCCATACCGCCAGCTTGCGCCATCTCTGCACTCGTTGGGAATTCACTTACTTCTGTAATCTTACCTGTCCACTTCTTCTTATTATTTGCTTTCGCAGTTACAGTAAATGTTTGATCTTTTTGAATTTGTGACTTTTGAAGCTCCGTTAACGTACCTTGAATTTGGAATGGATCTTTAGAAGCCACTTGTAAGAAGGCTTTCCCTTGACCACCTAACGCTTGAGATGAACTTTGCGCCGCATCTTTATCTAACTTTTGAACAACACCAGCAAAATTACTATAAATCGTAAGCTCTTTCTGCTTTTTACTTAACTCTTCTTTCTGCAACTTCCCTTTTTCTTTCTCAAGATCCGTTGTCTTTTGCGCTATCTCCAGCTCACTTACTTGCTCTTCCATCGGATCTGTTACTTCTTTCCCAGCTCCGCTATCTTTCGCCTTCTTAATTTCTTTCTTCAGCGAATCAATTTTCTTCTTCCCTTGATCATAACGCATATCTGCCATCTTCTGATCAAGTTCAGCTTGCTTCATTTGAAGATTAATCTCTTCATTATCATAAGAGAATAACTTCGCACCTTTCTCTACCTCTTGTCCTTCTTTTACCTCAATATCTTTCACTTTCCCTTTGGCCGGATCCGCATAAAAACTTTCAATATTCCCAGGCTTCACTTGACCTGAAATTAACTTCGTATTATTCAGCTTACGCTCCGTTACCTTCTCAAAACTTACTGCGTCAGCCGTTGTTGCTGCCCCCTTCTTCTTCCCTTGCATTACAAAAATATTAACTGCTGCTACAATAACAATTAGTGCAATAACCCCGATAATAATCCATTTCTTCTTCTTGTTTGGAGTACGAACCGTATTTGGTACCATATTCTCTCTCCTTTTTATAACTTAATAGTTTAATATGAAATTGTATAAAACTTTCTGAAAATGAATTACATATTATTACATTCTTTTTACAAAGTTTTACACATCCATTTATATTGTAACAAAAATTCCAATGATTAGAAATATGACATTATGTCTTTTAAGATAGATTTAAGGAAAGATTATAGTAATATAAAAAAAACTATCCTTTATTAATAAACTCCTCACAAAGATAAATTATTAAAATTATTTTCCTAATTGCATCACTATCATTTTTGTCATATATATTTGACTTTTCATTTATTCAATTATAAAATGTCACATATACATGACATTTTGATGCACAAGGTCTACAACTATTAACTAGGAGGTTTATATTTGAATAACGTTAAACAATATCGAAAATCTGAAGGTCTCTCGCAGCTAGAATTAGCTAAAAGAGTTAAAGTGGCGAGACAGACAATAAACTTAATTGAAAACAATAAATATAATCCCTCTTTAGCCTTATGTATCGAATTAGCAAAAGCACTAAAAACAGATTTAAACAGTCTATTTTGGGAGGGAGATTAAATGATGAAAATTGAATGGAAAGAAAGAGTTTATAATAGTTTTGTTGGAACAATGAGTGAGCGAGATGAATATCAAAAACAAGAAATCAATAAAGAATTATCTGTAGCTGGAATTGGTTTATGGTGGTTAAATATGTTGGTCATGCTTATTATGTTACTCGTTGATACTATGAACCATACAATATCTATAGGAACTATATTAGTTTTTCTATCTAATATGATTTACGCTAATTATTTAGCCTTTAAATTTAAGAAAAAAGGTTTAAGTGATACTGAATGTGCAACAAAAGAAGAATATTTACAACACAAGAAAAAATTAAGAAAAGCTGGCTTAAAAGCAGGTTTTCTTTGGGGCTTTCAAATGTTTGTTTTTATGAATTATATCCTTCCCTATGTAGGTTCGGAGGAAATCTCTATTTCTTTATTTAAAGTTGTAATTTTCATCTGTGGTGGCGGATTTTTCGGTCTAACTATGTACGTAATTGGTTTATTAAATCTAAAAAAATTATATTAATTAATAAAAATCATTTACATATTAAACTGCAATTTTACATACTGATTTTCCTCGTATAAAAATATAAAAGCTATCCAGTATATAAACTGGATAGCTTTTTAAAATGAAATATTATGCTACTTTAGAAGCTTTTCTCTCATGTCCTATTTGAACAATCAATAAGAATATTGTTGATAAAATACCACCTGCTAACAGTAACATGAAGCAACCATCCCAGCCAGAACGATCAACAATAATACCAATTGCGGCGTTTGCTATGAAACTTCCTCCAACATAACCGAACAGACCACACATACCAACTGTCGTACCTACTGCAAATTTCGGTACTAATTCCATTGCACTTAAACCGATTAAGAATTGTGGTACATAAATTAAACAACCGATAATAGAAACTGCAATACTCACAACTATAATATTAGTTGCTTGCCAATACACGATTGTTCCAACAACAACCCCAGCCATACTTATAACACATAACGGCATACGTTTCCCTTTGAATAATTTATCACTTAAAAAACCGACAATTAAAGAACTTGGAATCGCTGCTGTTTCAAATATTGAATACGCAAAATGCGCCTCTGTTTTTGTAAAACCTTTAACTGTTGTTAAATAAATTGGTACCCAATTAATAACACCGAAACGAATTAAGTAAACAAATGCATTCGCAATACATAAGAACCATACAAATTTATTTTTCACTACATACTTCATTAAGATTTCTTTTGGTGACATCTTGTTAGCGTTATCTACTTTTTCAAGCTCTTCATAGTCATTACGATATTCATCAATTGGCGGAAGACCTTCTGATTCCGGTGTATCCTTCGCATTAATCCAAACAAGAACTGCAATTACCATTGCGATAATCGCTGGGAAAATAAATACGCCACCTTGCCAATGACTTTCCCCAAAAATACCTACACCAATTCCAATGAATGGCGGAACAAGTAGTGCTCCAACGTTATGTGAAATATTCCAAAGACCTGTTTTCGTACCGCGTTCTTTCTTTGAAAACCATTTCGTCATAACGATACTACAAGGTGGTGCACCCATACCTTGCACAATACCGTTTAGAACAAGTAATGTTAAAATCATCCCAAAGGAAGATGCATAGCCGAAACAAATATTAACAAGTCCAGATAAAAATAAACCTACTGCAATAAATCGTTGAGCAAATGCCTTATCAGATAAATTACCCATAAAGAATTTACTAAGTCCGTAAACAACAGCCATTACTGCACCCAATAACCCAATTTGTGTAGTGCTAAATCCGAACTCATCAACTAAATATGTAGTAGATAAATTAAAATTACTACGAACTAAATAATAAGCAGCATATCCAACTGAAATTCCGATTAACACACGAATACGTAGTAATCGATATACACGGTCGATCATATCCGCAGGCAATCTTTCAATTGCAGGTGCTGGCTTGAGCCATTTAAACATATTCTTTCGTCTCCTTTTCTCACTTCTGAGAGAGACGTTGTCTATTCCATATCTCGATTATTCCACTATTTGATATATGTTGGTTCGTTCTTCTAACCGGCTGTCCTTCTATTTCTTTCTCGTTCTTCGCAAACATCGTTGGCACGCCAAACGAAACCTTTTCTAAAATGTGACCCGCTTCTTCTGATAAACAATAATCAATAAATAAATCCGCAATAATACCATTCGGTGCACGTTTTAGTTTCGAAATCGCATTAACAGATAGACCTGTTTGCTCAGGTACGATACTTACAACTGGAAAGCCTTGTTTTTGAAGCATTCTTTGATCTCCCATGAAATTGATGCCTATCATATACTCACCACTCGCAACAAGCTCTACTGGCATGTAACCATTCACTGTTACTTCACCAACTTGCCCTGCAAAGTTCTTAACATATTCTTTTGCTTTCTCTTCACCTACAGTATCAATAAGTGATTGAAAAAACGTATAGGCTGTTCCTGAAACATTTGGATCTGGCATAACAATCTTTCCCTTATATACTGGATTTAATAAATCTTGCCACCTTGATGGATAAGGAAGTCCGAGCGGGGCTAATTCTTCGTTCCACCGCTCTTTATTGATCGCAATTGCCAGCTTCTCTACTTCATAACCGTACCAATAACCATCTTTATCTTTCACAGTTTTTGAAATACGGTTCGCATGCTGACTCGTAACAGGAATAGATAGATTTTTTTGCTTCATCATTTGATGCGCGTCTACCGTACCGCCAATAATAATATCCGCTTTCGGATTTCCAGCTTCCTCTTCTACCCTTCGAAGAAGCTCTTCTGTCGAAAGACGAATAAATTCATACGTACAGCCGCGTGGTTTACAAAATGATGAAAGCAACGCTTCCCCAACTTCCTCGCGAGCCGCTACATACGCAACAAGATGACGATCATTCAAAATAGGGAGACCACTTTTATTATATTTAATAGAGGTTGTATCTCGAGAGCAACTAGACATCGCTCCTCCAATTACTAGCAAAAAGAAGAAAAAGGCTATCTTTCTCATGACACATTCTCCTTTACAAATACATTTGCGAGGGAGCTTTTCATATACATGACATTCCCATTATTATCACCGAGATATTGCACAACAAAATACGATGGATACACAGAAATAGTAAGAATGTCTTCACGCTCATTCTTTATACGCTTACCAGTTTTATAAGCGGTAATATAAGCGATCGGTTCATTCTGTGATTGTAATAATTTCTGGATTTCTCCGTAATCTGTAATTTGCTTTGCATACCGAATCGAATCAAGTATGTGCGTAACATTCACCACACGTTCTACATCACCTTGGCGTACTATGACATCTTGTGCTGACGCAAAAAAATCACCAATACGTTCTGGTGTGTAATACAGACTTAACAAATACGTTTGAAATGCTGAAATCATTGGATCCGTACCATTCCTTCCGTACATATCAGCCCCGTACTGGAACAAGTCACCTACTGCAAAAGTACGCTTCTGTCCATTCAAGTACGTTACTTCTCCAGTAAATACTTGTTCTTGATTCTTAGCTTCACTCGGATTGATTTGAATTCGGTCAAAGAATGAAACAATCGTATGCAAACGAACTTCATCCGTTATAACAATTTCTCCCCACTTTTCATGCCTAACCTTCATTTCAGTAGGCAGGGATTCATTCACTCTTTGTAAAACAGCTTGTTTGTCATTCACGATTGTGATCCGATTATATATTTGCTTCTCCATCACATAAAACAAAATAAGAGAAACGATTATACAAAGGACAAATATAAGAATTTGAAATGATAGCCTTTTCATTTCTGCCTACCTCCAAGATAAAAAAACGTTGTTTCGAAAATACCGCATAATTGTTTCATAAATGTATCATTTAACCGCTTTCAAGTTTTTTATGTCTTCCATCCGTCTCGGAAGTAAAAATGTAATAAATATGGTAGTACCAACCTCTTCACTACTCTCAATTCGCATACTTCCGCCCTGCTTATTCATAATCTCCTGACAAATATACAAACCATACCCATTCCCGTAACTAGAAGAAAGTACCTTCCCTTCTGGCGATTCATTCCACTCTGCCAGCACACCTTCATCTATACCAATGCCATCATCATGAACAAACACCTTCGCCTCACGTTCATTTACAATGACATTCATACGAATTTGCGTAGCGTCGCTATATTTTATCGCATTATCAAGCACATTTAAGAAGATCTGTTTCGTCTTATCGAAATCGGAAACAACATATACATCTGTTAACTCATTGATAACTTCAATCTCAAATTTCTGCAAGCGAGGTTTCACGATTGAAACTGCTTCTTCGGCTAATTCCTTTATATTCACAACTGTAGGTGATATTTCAAACGTACTCGTCCCGTACTTTGAAGACTTAAGTAATTCCTCTACAAGTGATAATAAACGCTCACTTTCTACAGCTACATAGCGCAAGCTCTCCTGTACATCTTCCTTCGCCTTTAACTTCGGAATTAAATCCACATAGCCAATAATCGCCGTTAGCGGTGTTTTTAGCTCATGCGTAATACGGTCTAAGAAATCTTTCTGCTTCTCTTTCTCTTCCTTCAATTGCTTAATATGTAGTTCAATCCCATCAGCCATCGCATTAAAAGACGCTGAAAGCTGCGCAATTTCCACATATTCATTTAGCTCAATCTTACTTTTATAATCACCATTCGCAAGCCGGTGCGCCATTTGTCTTAACTGATCAATCGGCTTATGAAGAGACTTTGCCAAACGAATCGCAAAGAAAATACCCGCAGCTACGAGACAAAGAGACGTCATTAAAAACGTCCAACCGACATTTGTTAACACTTCCTTCTCACCCGTTAACTCATTTATAAAACGAACACTACCAATGACATCGTTTCCATAATAAACCGGGCTTGAAAACAAAAGAATTGGAGCTGGGTCTCCCTCTTCAAACACATAAGATTTCTTTCCCTTCAAAGAACTCTCAATATCAATATTCCGATGAAGAAGCGCTCCCTTTTGCGTATCCGCCACAACATCCCCATTCTTCCCGATCATCTGTACACGGACATCCATGCGCTTTGCTAAATACGAAGCAATTAAAAGTGAATTCGGACCGAGCGTCTCTACCTCTGCTTCCTTCTCTAAATAATTCATCGTATAAATTTGTGCTTCTACACTTAACTTTTCTAAAGAATTTGCCGCGTTATGATACATATTCTTTTCTAACGTAATATAAACAACTGCGTACAAAAGAACAAATATCGGGATTAATAGTCCAACGATTCCAAACACCATATTTCTTTTTAAAGACATACCATCACCACTTAACAATCCAGTTTATAACCAACGCCATAAATTGTCTTAATATATTCTCCGCTATTCCCTAACTTCTTCCGCAGTCTTTGCACCATAATATCAACCGCTCTCGTATTTCCGATATACTCAAATCCCCATACTTTCTCAAGTAACTCATCTCTCATAAATACACGCTGCGGATTGGAAACAAACAACTGACATAAATTAAACTCTCGGTACGTTAACTGAATCTCTTGCCCACTCACATGCACTTTTCTTTCCTTAGGACAAATCGTTATCTCTCCCGCCCCAATTACTTCATGGCTTACCGTTACCTCCTTCTTCTTCACGCGCCGCGTCATATTCTTGACCCGAAGAATAAGCTCCGCATAATTAAATGGCTTCGTCACATAATCATCTGCACCAAGCTGCAAGCCAAGCAATTTATCATTCATCTGACTCTTCGCAGTTAACATGAGCACTGGAATATCCCGATCCTTCTCCCGGAACAAACGAAGTAACTCATACCCATCTGTATCTGGAAGCATAACATCCAAAATCAAAACATCCGGCCCTTCATTCCATCTCTCTAAAGCTTCTCTCCCGTCAGCCGCCGTAAGCACTTCATATCCTTCCATCTCAAGCTGCATCCGAATCAAATTACGAATACTCGATTCATCATCCACTACAAGTATTTTCATCATTCTCCTCCTTCCATCCTGTATTATAGTACAGTTTAGTATAGCAAAAATCTTATAAAAAAAGAGAGGGTATTGTCGAACATATGTTGAACGACAATACCCTCTCCTTCACTTATTAGTCTTACTTATCATACCCATTAGGTTTCTTCTGATGCCAATTCCAAGCATGCTCAATGATTGTCTTCACATTTACATACTGAGGATCCCAACCTAACTTCTCTTTCGCTTTCTGAGAAGAAGCAACTAAACGTGCTGGATCTCCCGCACGGCGCGGTGCTACTTCAGCTGGAATTTCATGATTTGTAACTTCACGAACTGCATCAACGATTTCTTTAACACTGAAACCATTACCATTTCCTAAGTTATAGAAATCACTTTCTCCGCCGTTTTGTAGATCTTTAAGACCTAAGAAGTGAGCTGCTACTAAATCTTCAACGTGAATATAATCACGGATACAAGTACCGTCTGGTGTATTATAATCATCACCAAACATCATAATCTTCTCACGTTGACCTAACGCCACTTGCAATACAAGAGGAATTAAATGCGTCTCTGGACGGTGATCTTCCCCAATAATACCATTTGGAGTTGCACCAGCCACGTTAAAATATCTGAAAATCTTATAACGTAAATTAGAAGCTTGGCTATACCAATGAAGCATCTTCTCGATTGCTAACTTCGTCTCTCCATACGTATTCGTTGGATTTGTCATCGTTTCCTCAGTAATAAGGTCTACATCTACCTCACCATACGTCGCCGCAGTAGAAGAGAAAATAAACTTATCTACCTTAAACTCATCCATTACCTCTAATAAACAAAGTGCACCATACACGTTATTATTATAATATTGAAGAGGCTTCTCCATACTAACTCCCACTAAAGAATCAGCCGCGAAATGCATAACCGCCTCAATATTTTCTTGTGTAAACACATCTCTTAAAAATGCTTTATCACGAAGGTCGCCATTATAAAACTTCGCACCTTCCGTAATTGCATCCTCATGACCCGTTTGTAAGTTATCTACTACTACTACAGATAAACCTTCGTCTACTAATTTTTTCACAGCGTGCGAACCGATATAACCAGCTCCACCGCAGATTAGAATCGAACTCATAGTTCTCCTCCTACATATATTAAGATTTCTTATTCACTCTCTTATTATAAAAGGTATACGATTGCTCGTATACCTTTTGTGTACCTTTATTACTTAGCAACGAAATAATCCGTTACATATTGTGCCCAAACTTCGTGGCCTTTAGCACTTGGGAAACCGAATTCTTCTGTTAAATATGGCAAGATAGCCTTTGTTGACGCATCAGGCCATGCTCCCCAATGATCCACATATGTATAACCATTTTGCGTCGCAAATTGCTTTAACGCCTCAATTGCCTTCGGATAATTCTTCGCACCATACACTGGGTTTGATGGTTGAATCATAATCGTAGCACCTTTTGCACTAGTAGAAAGTGCTTGTACAAATTTTTGCGTACTCGGAACTGAGTTTCCATTACCAGTCTTACCATTGTCAGTAATAAACGGTGGCTCGAATAAAATCACATCTGGATTTTCTTTCGCAATCTCTTTATCACGCTTATTTGCGATTAACTCTTCTGTACTTTCACCCTTATATTCTTTGACTATCACATTCCATAACCCTTTACCATAAGAAGCATCTAGGTTAGCAGTTAACTTAGCTGCCCAAGCATCTTTTGCAGATGAAGAAGCTTCATCACCAACAATAACAAGATTTACTGCCTTCTTGCCCTCAGCGGCTTTCTTTAACTTCTCTTTCACTTCATCCGGTAAATTCTTCGCATATGCTTCATTAAAAGATGACTTCGCATCTTGTTTTTTCTCTGTTTTCTTCACACCGCTATCTTTCACTTCAGACTTCGTTTTCGTCACTTCACTCGTCTGTCCTGTCGCATTCGCAACTTTCTTATTCCAATATAATTTACCGCTCACAACCGAAGCGACAAACAATACAAAAATAACTAGGACAAGTACCGCTTTCTTATTCATCGATTCACCTCATCTATTATTCTCACAACATATAATACTAATATAAATTCACGCAAAAATAAACCCAACTCCTACCAAGGGAGTTGGGTTATTACATATTACTTAGTCAATTCAAGATGAGCTCTTAACTTATTCGTAATATCTTGTTTCGCTGCATCCGGAACATAGTAGTACCAAATACCATCAGCGGCTTTGTGACCGTCGCCTGGAATTTGAATTTCTTCACTGTTCTCCATACAATCTTTATAATTCTTTTGAATATCAAACATTTGATCTTGCGTTAAGCTTGTTTTAACATTTTTCTCAATCGCTTTTAATACATCACCGTAATTTGCTAATGAAGAAACACTAGCACCCTTTTTAATTACTGCTTGGATTACTTGACGTTGGCGCATTTGACGGCCAAAGTCACCGCGTGGATCTTCATAACGCATACGAGTATACTTTAATGCTGTTTCACCATTTAAATGGATATTCCCTTTAGCAAAATGTTGCTCTCTTGACGTAAACTCCAAATCGTTATCTACATCAACACCACCAACAGCATCTACAATATCCCTAAATCCAGCCATATTTACTTCAATGTAATGATCAACCGGTACATTTAGGAAATTCTCAACTGTTTTTACAGACATATCAATACCACCAAATGCATAAGCATGGTTGATTTTATCTTTTTTCCCTTTACCTACAATCTCCGTATAAGAGTCACGTGGAATACTCGTAATTTTCATAGATTTTGTTTTTGGATTTAAGGTAAATAACATAAGTGAGTCTGATCTACCTGTCCCATTATCTTCCTGATCTACACCCATCAATAAAATAGAGATAGGTTTATTATCCGAAACGTCTACTTTCTTATCTCGTTTATCAGACTTATCGCGATCCAAAGGCTTATGCACCGTATTTAACGTATTAGATACATTAGAGTAAACAGTATATGCATATACACCACCAGCAATAACAAGAACACCAATGATACCTAGGATCCAAAATAGAATCTTTTTCTTCATTATTTTCTCCTTCTTTCAATTCAAAACTTTAATTAAATCAGTTTGAAGTTTTCTACATAAAATATTAACAAATTATATTATCTTTAGTTTCAAACACTTATATATTATTAGCATCTAGTAATCCTTTATTCCAATTTTATTTTTATAAAATATTAGCTTAATCCACACCACTTCAAAAATTCATTATAGTCTTTGAACATTGGTTTACTATTTAAGAATCCTTCCATATCCTTTTTAGCGTCTAAACTATCCCCAAATGAATAACCACTTTCATAAAATTTTTGCTCATTCCGTTCAAGGAACAACGGGAAAAACTCATGAAACTTGCCAATAGGCGGCAATTGATTATATTTTTTATAGTATTCTACAGCCAATTCTTTTGCTTCATTTATATACTCTTTTTTTCTCTTTTGATAATATTCTTCAATAGACATTATAACCCTCGCTGGATTACCTGCAATAACTACATTATCTGGCACTTCCTTATTAACAAGTGAGTTAGCTCCAATAATGACATTATTCCCTATACTAACTCCTTTTAATATTGTCGAATTTGCACCTACAAAGACATTATTCCCTATTTTCACTTTTCCTGAAGAACCAATTACTTCATGATACATATTTTTCAAGACAGACCAGTCGTAACCGTGAGTTAATATAGTTACCCCTTTTGCAATTTTTACACCTTCTCCAATATTAATAAGCCATGGGCGTGTAACATCAATAAAAGTACTAGGTGGATCATAGATTACAGTTTTATCTCCTATTGAACATCCAGCATTTCTTAGAAAGGATACATACGAACTTGAATCTGCTCGATTTCCATATATAATTTTCTTCACAATCTTTTTTACATACGACATTTGAATTATCTCCTATTTTATAGTACGCAAAATTTTTGCGATTTAAAATCATCTCAAATATTATATATCTAGCTTCTCTCACTTCCTAATAAGTACTATTGGGAAGCCCTAACTCTATATATTATCTTTAAAATCGCTAAGATTTAATTCGATACTTAACAATATAAAGCAAAAACAATGGAATACCAATTACATATCTTTTAAACATTCTCTTTGGTTCCAATAACAAACGAAATACCCATTCTAACTTACAAGTCCGCATCCACTTAGGTGCTCTTCTAACCTTATTTGCAGAAAAATCTAAAAAAGCTCCTACGCCTATTAAAACCTTTGTATTTAACCCTTCAAAGTGTTTTGAAATCCAATTTTCCTGTAATGGCACCCCGAATCCTACTATTAAAATATCTGGGCTATGTTTATTAATATCTTCTATAATCTCTGCTTCATCATCAAAAAAATAGCCATGATGGGAACCAACAATATTCAATTTTTCAAACTTTCCCTCGAAATTTTTCTGAGCCTTCTTAACTACGCCCGGTTCTCCCCCCAAAAGATATACAGTTAATCCTTGTTTCTCTGCATATTCTAATAGTTTAGGGGTAAAATCTGTCCCATTCATATTTTGCGGAAATTTAAAACCAAACAATTTGGAAGCAATGTCCAAACCAATTCCATCATTTAAAAGTAGGTGAGCGTTGTTAATATTTTCTTTATAGGTATTATTTGCCTGAGCAACATTAAAGCAATGTGCGTTTAAAAAAAATACTTTTGTCTTTTCTTCTTTATTTATTCTTTTATCTAGATATTCTATTACTTCATATTCGTTTGTAATATTAACTTGTATATCACCGATTATTTTCTTATCCATTTTTCCCCTCTAGAATACTGATTTTGTTATTTTAATACCGGCATGTTATTTTTTCTTTGCCCGGTTCCATGCACCACGCACACTATTTCTTCTACATTCATTTAATAATATTTCACCTTCACCTTTTAAAAGTGGAGCCTTTATATTTACATAAATAAATTTTATAAATGTTTCTATAAATAGTTTGATTTTGTCTTTTTTATTTGTACACATTAATTTTTTTGTTACTCCTTGGAAATAAAATCTTTCCAAAACCCATTTTTTTGTTAATCGTTCTTTTGGAACAAAGTGCTCCACAACCATACCTGGAATATAGCAGTAGTTCCATCCTTCTTCCTGAATTTTACTAAACAGCCACGTCTCTTCTCCTGAAATAAGTGTAGTACCTTTTCGACCTAAATGGTTGGGAAATTCATACTTATTAAAAACACTCGTCCTAAATGCCATATTAGCACCAAATGGATACAGTTTAGATGGGTATTGTTGCTTATTGGAACCTAAATCCACAATAGTATACGAGTATTCTAAACCTTTAACTAACCAGTCAGGACGATCAGTCTCAAATTTAGGGATTATTTTCCCACCAATTGCATATAAGGTCAAATCTTTCTCAAAAGCAGCGATAATTGTATTTATCCATTCTGAGTCAGGTATGGCATCATCATCTAAGAATGCTATATATTCACAACTTGCTCTTTGAATTGCAGTATTCCTTGCATAAGAAAGTCCTTGACGTTTTTCATTTATATATTCTAAATTATAGTTCAAATCTCCAATTAATTTCTCCACTTCAGCCCTTGTACCATCTGTAGAATTATTGTCTACAATTATTACTTGAGCATCATTGATATTCTTTAATTCGGAAAGTGATTGGATTGTCTCTATTAATAAATCGACCCTATTAAAAGTGCAAATTGCAATGGTCAGCTTTGATTTTCTCATACTTTCTCTCCTTAATACAATTATCATTTCCAGATACTATTATATTTTAGTTATAAATAGATTTTTATCCGAATAAATAATAGTACCCCAACTTTGGTTTTTATTAATAATACTAAAATTAAAATTTATCCTTTAAATTTAATTATACTCCGATATAAAAATAAAGGTGTGATACACTTGATAATCCCTTTAAACAATTCACTTATATTAAGAACGTTATTTTTCCAAGCCTTTAAATAAATTTGAAAAGCTTTTTTTCTCTGTTTATCAAATATTAGAGGTTTAGTTACTACTTGAACTAAGAATGCGTGCTTAGCCTTCTCTGAAATACTATCTTCAACACTCGCTAACCACTTTAAAGATTGTAAATATTTATTGTTGTTACCAATCCTTCCATCTCTTTCATCTAGATAATACGTAGTTAAAGGCTCAGGGAGATTAACAAAATTTGCCCCATTATTACTTAATCTTAAACAAAAATCCCAATCTTGATGTTTTTTTAAAGTAGGATTAAATAAAGTTTCTTTCCCCAACTTACTCGAAAACATATAAGTACTAGTTTGAACCCAATTTTTATCTATTAAAATATATTCTAAAATATTAGTTCCATCCACAAATTCATTATTATTGGAATATCTTATTTTTTTTGCTTCTTTTAATTTTAGATCTGTAAAACATACCATCTTCTCATCATTGAATTGCTGAAGAAATTTCAATTGTCTTTCTAATTTAGTTGGTAACCACTCATCATCAGAATCCAACAATGCTATATATTGTCCTTGGCTTTCCTGAATCCCAATATTTCTAGGTTTTGTTCCTTGAGAATTTTTATCTAATTTAATAAATTTTATTCTACTATCCTCATAACCCTTAATTATTTCCACTGTGTTATCTGTAGAAGCATCATCTACAATTATTAATTCAAAATTTTCATGTGTTTGATTTAATACACTATCGATAGTATTTTTTATCAATGTTTCCCTATTATACGTTGGTACAACTACGCTTACCAAAATATTTTCAACATTCAATAAAAACACCTCCTTTAAAGATTTAAGACACGACTAATAATTATGTCTTCCACTCATGTTCAATTTACAATTTTCCTCACTATCAATCTAAGGATTCTAGATACAATTTTTTCATTTGTTTTCCATATTTAACTGGACAATGCTCTTCTCTTATTCTTTCCAAGCATTTAATACCTTTTTCTTTTATTACATCTCTATCTACTACAATACTCTCTATTATATTTTCCAGATCATTAATTAACTTCTTTCTAATAAAACTTCTAGCTTCTACCCCTACATATTCAGCTTCCCCAGTATTACTTAAAGGCAAATTAATCATCCAGCCCACTTCTTCGCTATTAATCTCTGGCAAGGCTCTTATATTTGTCGTAATCACAGGAACACCTGCCGCTTGCATTTCTAAAACTGAATATCCATAAGTATCGGACCAACTAGGAAGTAAACCCACATGACTCTTTTGCAATAAATTCACTATTTCTATATGTGATAATTCCTTATAATGAATAATCCTATTATTTTTTTGTATTATTTGTTTTATTTCATCAATCTCTTGTCTTGTTACTGGTTTGGTATTATCTTCATATGCCTCTATATCTCCCACTAATATTAATTCTGCTTTTATATTCGGCTCCTTATTACATATCTCATCAAATGCTCTTGTTACTTCATATCCACCTTTTCTAAAAAAATGTCTACCAATAAAAATAAACTTAATCACTAATTCATCTACTGACTTTTCTTCATAACTCTCAACAATTAGCGATTGTGGCGGATGTATAACAACTATTTTATTTTGAACCTCCCTTTGTTTCTCCAAATTACTTTTTTCTAATAAATTCACTTGAATTTTCTTTGCATTTTCAGAAAGAGAAACTATTTTTTTACAATTATCAGATGTTAATACACTTAATTCCGTTTGAAGTAACTCTTCTTTCAAATGATCATGACTATTAGATGTTAGATAAGAGAAAAAAAATTCGTCCCTTCTTGGGACGAATGACTCAAAACTTGTTATATATATAACATCGGACGAACTTACCAAGTTAAAAAAATGATATAAATCTATATCTTTTCTTCGAAAAATACTTCTATGATTAAAAGTATTCCTCACTCCTTTATGCGCCCTACCAAAAATCTTTAGTTGACTATTAATTTTATTTTTTAGAGAGAACCAATTATTATTTTTATCGTAAATATAATCAACATCCTCTACTTTCCCTATAATATTCCTGATTTCGGGATACTTACTTGATACATAACCTACTTTCATTATAAATACTCCTTTTCCAATTAGTAATATTATTAATTTCTTGTATTAAATATCTCTCCCGATTTCATCACTTATAAACATATCTTCTATAAAGATGAAAACCTTATAAAATTACACCTATTATAATTTATTGGTACGCCTACTGTATTTTTTACTAATAATAGGTATTAATACTATTATAAAGTATATAATGCATACTTGAATTGAATGTATAATTTGAGAAGTAAGAAAAGAACAAATTATTAAAAATGGAATATACACTATAGAAATAATCATGAAATATTCATCTTTTGTGTTTATAAAACATTTTATATTAACCCCAAAAGCATATATCATAATTATTATTACAATTCCTACTCCAACTAATCCGAATTTTGAATAGAAGGAAATAAAAAAATTATCTATCCAACTTCCCTCACTAACTAAATGTCCTCCAGCATTTAAAAACTTTAATGGGTAACCAATTCCATTACCTAAAATAGGAGATTGCATTCCTTCTAATATGTTGTTATTAGTATACAATCTAGAATCAATTGATCCACTTCCCTCATTAAACCTATTTAGTATATCTACGGCCACTGAATCCTCCATTAAATGTAAAGTTTTCACACCAACTAAAAGGACTACACATGTTAAAGGAATACATATTAATATAAAAACTAGATGTTTTAATTTTAAGGTTTTTGATAATAAATACTTCATGAATATACATAATCCTATAATCAAAAAGCATACATAATACAATGCAATAATACTTCTAGTCTGTGATAATAAAATGGCTATATTAAATAACACTATAGCAAAAAAATTGAGTTTTACATTTTCCCCTCTGAAAATCATATATAAGGAAAAAAAACTTATCATAAACAATACTGTGACATTCTGAAAGGTTACCCTGCCAGTCGCTCCCCAAATTTCGCTATAAAAATCGCCATAAACACTTGGCAAATAATCCTTCCAAAATAGAGAAAGAAGAATAGCAATAACACTGTATACACTTCCTCCAACTATACACATATTTAGTAAATCTAACATTTGTATTTTGAATTTTTTAATCCAAACCATTAGGGTAAATAAAGTTATAGAAATTTGAATGTACAATACCATCTCTGATTTAATTAACGGATTTCCATTAATTAACCCTTTAATTAATGAAATCATAAATAAACATAAAAGTACAAAAAACCAAATTAAATTAAACATCTTAAATTTAATTCTACTTTTATCTAATTTCAACATGATAAAGACAAACATGATTATCACTATTAACCATCTAAGATCAAAGAAAATACTTCTATGTATATCTATACCTATACCAAACATTTTTTCTATATCGTTATTTCTAGGAATCCCTAATATACTTATTATATAAACACTTAAGGCAAATACATAATTCTTCTTTATTAAACAAATAATAAAGATACCTAATAAAACAAATCCCATATTTTTCTCCTATTTAGAGTAATATTATTTATTTTGAATCAATATTATTTACTTTTTTAAATATTTTTTCGGAAAATACTCTATTAAAACATTCCTATACATGACATTAAGTAATACAAAATTCATCACAAAAAATAAAATGTAATAAATATCAAACTCTTTAAAAGTTGCATATAATGCAAATAAACATAACCCCATAGTTATAACATAAAATTTAAATAGCGAATACTTAACACTATATAAGGATTTGGAAATTAAAGTTCTCATTGTAAAAAACACGATATAGGATATACCTGTAGAGATTGCCGCACCTTTAGCCCCAAAACTAGGAACAAGCACTATATTTCCCACCACATTAGTAATTGCCGCTATTACCGCTATAACTATATGATAACTTGATTTCTTCAAAAAACTTATCCCTAACACTGTCGTCTCAGAAATCGTATACATTACTGGCATAAAAACTAGAAAAGGTATTATTCCACTTGCTTCTCTAAATTCTTCTCCCAATAGAACTACTATTAGATCCTTAAACATAATAATTAAAATACCCATCAAAAACATAATATACGTTACTAAACCATTTATTTTCTGGAAAAATTGAACGTTTTCTTTGTCCTTATGATACGCTTCATATGCTACAGGTACCCAAAAAGTTGTAAAGGCACCCTGTATCGCATTTAATAAAGCAATTATGGAAAAAGCAGCTGAATATATACCTAATTCATTATAATCATTGTACTGTTGGATGAAAATTCTATCAATTGACTGAAACAACCAAGTAACTAAAAATGTAAATACCAAAGGTGCTCCAAATTTTAAAAGTTCTACATTAGAGGTATTCAATTCACCCTTTTTCTTAATACTACTCCATAATCTTCTTTCATAGTACATTGCAATAATGGTAACAACTATATTAGCAATTACAAAAGCATATACTAACACTATAAAGTTATTTTGAAAAAACATAAAGAATATGATGATTAAAGCAATATTTAAAACTTTTTGGATTACTTGTGTACTAGAATATAATTTACCTTTTTGTTGCATACGTATAGCCAGCAATGCAAAGCGATTAAGAATCATAAAGAAATTATTTAAAATTAATAAGATTAACAGTTGATTATTTGATACACCAAAAATTCCATCAGCTAATTGTTTATAAAAAATTACTATCACCATACAACTTACTAAACACATTAACATTGGAATTTTTAAATTTTTATATAATAATTTCCCTCTAACCTTTTCTTCTTCTTCATAAAAATATCGAACAAAAGACTGATCTAATCCTACCAATAGAAGGGCGTTAATTACATTTGTTATTAATAAAAACATTGAAAATTTCCCAAATTCCGTAGGAGAAAATAATCGGGTATTAAGTGGAGATGAAATGAACCCTATTATAAGTACTATTCCACTTCCTAGGGCGTATTCCATAAATTTTTTTAATAAATTGTTTTTTGGATACAAAACTATCACCTAAATCCCTTGACTGGACTTTAATAAACTCATTTCAAATTGATTATTTTGTCTAATTCTTTTTCAATCGTTACTTCATAACTGCATATTTCATTTATTCTATCAGATGCCTTTTTAGACATCTCTTTAAAACCCACTGGGTCGTGATATAAACTTAATATAGCGTTAGCTATATCTTTAGGTCCTTTTGTCAAAAATCCTGCTCTATTCTGATCAACAAATTCCGGAATAGCTGTATTATTTGATGTAATTGGTACTAAACCGCTTGCCATAGCTTCACACATTGAGACCCCTTGGGCATCTTGTCTAGTAGGACATAAAAAAACACCAAATTTTTTGTGCATATCGGCTATCTCTTCTTGTTTTAAAAATCTATTATTTATTTTCACATTTTGAAACCTTTTTAATTGTTCAGTATCTTTCTTGAAATATTTACCTTCTCCATAGATACTAAATTCTAAATCCTTAAACTCTGGGAATTTACTTAACTCTATAATTGCCTTAGCAGCAATATCATTGGCGTATTTTCTATTATGAAAAGGACGAATTAACAGTATTTTTTTTCGTTGCTCTTCATTTTTATGTTCATAATTAAATAACTCTGTGTTAATATAATTTGGAATTATATAGTTATTCTTAAATTTAGTATTAATATCTTTTTCGGCTATTTCTTTCATCCAATTAGAAACAAATATATATGATACGTGTTTTAACTTATTCTGTTCATTAAAACGCTTAAAAGCTTTCAGCTGGTTATAATTCTCTTTTATCTTTAAGCCTCTCCATGCCGATAAATTCCATGGATTAAATAATCGGTGATTCCATTTCAAAGCCTCATATCCATGCACCCATACTAAAACCGGAATATTAATATCTATATTAAGTAAAGCATCAACCATATTCTCTAATAAAAAATGTATTAAAATCCTATCAATTTTTTCTTCTTTCATATATCTATTAAACTCTTTAGGATTCCCTTCAATAACCATCACACCGTCAAAATAATAGACTTCTTTATCCTTTTGATCATTCATAACCCATATAACTGTATTATGTCCGTTCTTAGAATAAGCTTTTACTCTCTGATGAACAAATCCATTTCTATACAAGTTCGTTTTTTTAGGATATTGGTTTGTTAATATAAGAAAATTCATCCTCAACCTCAACCTTCAATAAAAAATTTATAAGTTAAACATCCGAAGTAAGTTACCTAAAAAAGAGGCTAAATTCAATTTGTAGTTATCTACTACTGATTTGACTTAGCCTCTATTTCCCTTTATCTATGATAACACAGGTGAATTAATGATTACTCGATTTCGCCCTATAGAATAATAATTAATTCCTGCCTTTTCCATATTGTCATTATCAAAACAATTTCTACCATCGTATAGATTCGCAAATTTCATCTCTGTTTTAAACACTTTTGCTGGAATCTGCTTAAATTCATCCCATTCTGTTAAAATAAATACCATATCAGTATCCTTTATAACTTCAGTACTGCTATCACAATATATTACATCTGATGGTAACTCTTTTTTTGCATTTTCAATTGCCACTGGATCGTATACCTTTACTCTAGCACCCATCCCAATTAAAGTTGGTATAATAGCTAAAGAAGCCGATTCACGGATATCATCTGTATTGGGTTTAAATGCAAGTCCTAGTACGCCTACTTCTTTATTCTCTAACGAACCAAAATCCTTTATAGCCTGTTCTAAAAGTTTATATTGTTGCTTATTATTGAATTCAATAACTGCACTTAAAAGACTAAAATCATACTCCACATTATCTGCAATTTTCCTTAAAGCTTTGGTATCTTTTGGAAAACATGATCCACCGTAACCAATTCCGGCTTTTAAGAACTGATTTCCCACGCGACTGTCTAATCCCATCCCATATGCAACCTCTTCTATATCTGCATTCACCTTCTCGCAAATATTTGCAATTTCATTTATAAATGAAATTTTTGTAGCAAGAAAGGCATTAGAAGCATATTTAATCATTTCTGCACTACAAATGCTAGTGCGATAAATCATTAAACCAAAAGGTTGATTAATTTTTTCAATTACATCTCCTGCTTCTTTATTATCTGCACCAATGACAATTCTATCTCCATTAAATACATCATAAATTGCCGAACCTTCACGTAAAAATTCAGGATTTGATACTACTTCTACCCCAATTGATTTTCCATTAAGGCTTTTTTTAATATGCTTTTTAATTTTATGATTGGTTCCCACTGGTACTGTACTTTTCACAACTACAATAATATCTTTAGTAACTGAGCGAGCAATATCCTCACATGCACTATAAATATATTCTAAATTTGCTGAGCCATCATCTAATTCAGGTGTTCCAACAGCAAGATATATGATATCAGTTTCTTTATATGCATCTTCATTTGCAATTCCGAAAGCTAAAGTCCCTTTAGATAAGTTTTTTGCTATTAATTCCTCAATCCCTGGCTCATAAATAGGCGAATTACCTTGTCTTAACTTATTAATTTTGTTTTTATCTAAATCCAGACAAGTAACATTATGTCCAATTTCAGCAAGAGATACACCTGTTACTAATCCAACATAGCCTGTGCCAACCACCACTATCTTCATAGTCTTAGACTCCTTTTTATTAAGACGCACCATTAGATTTAAAGATAACTACTATAGTTTTAAATATTATTTTTAAATCTAATGTTAATTTTCGTCTTTTTATATATTTTAAATCTAATTCAACCATTTCTTTAAAGCCAACATTATTTCTTTCAGTCACTTGCCAAAGCCCCGTACAACCAGGAGTTACTAGTAATCTCTGTTTATCGTACGAAGTATATTCTTTCACTTCTCTTAGTAACGGTGGCCTTGGGCCAACTAAACTCATATCACCCTTTAGTACATTAAATAATTGTGGTAATTCATCAATACTTGTTTTACGAATAAATTTTCCGATCCTAGTCACACGAGGATCATCTTTCATTTTAAACATTGCTCCAGATACTTCATTATGTTTTAATAAATCATTTAACCGCTCTTCTGCATCTACTATCATTGAACGGAATTTATACATTCCAAATTCTTTTTCATCCTTTCCAATACGGACCTGCTTAAAAAAAACAGGACCTTTAGGATCTTCTAACTTAATAAGTAATGCTACGATAAGAAAAACTGGAGAAAGAAACACTAGACCCATTACCGAACCAAATATATCCATTAAACGCTTCGTAAATAAATAAAATCCATTTTGGTTTACCTCTTCAGCAACAAGTAACCCTCGTTCTTTTACAGTCCCACTTGATACTTTAGTTAAGGCCAATGCCTTTTCACCTCACTTTATATATGTACATTCTCTTTTTTTACAAGTTCACTCATATAGCTTATTAACTCTTCTCTTAATGATTCGTGTTGAAGGGCCATCTCGATCGTCGTCTTAATAAAACCAAATTTTTCCCCAACATCGTAACGCGTACCTTCAAAATCATAAGCAAATACTCGTTGAATTTCATTTAAACGTTGAATTGCATCTGTTAATTGAATTTCCCCACCAGCACCTGTTTGTTGATTTTCAAGGAACATAAAGATTTCTGGTGTTAATACGTAACGTCCCATAATTGCTAAATTTGATGGTGCTGTACCTTCTGCTGGCTTTTCAACAAATTGACGTACTTGATAACGACGTTCATTTTTTTCAATTGGATCGATAATACCGTAACGATGTGTTTCGCTCTCAGGCACTGTTTGTACACCAATAACTGACGACTGTGTCCCTTCATATTGATCCATTAATTGACGTAAACAAGGTGTTTCAGCTTGTACAATATCATCACCAAGTAATACCGCAAATGGCTCATTTCCAATAAATTTACGCGCACACCATACTGCATGCCCTAGACCTTTTGGTTCTTTCTGTCTTATGTAATGAATATTAATTTTTGAGGAAGCTTGTACTTTTTCTAGCATCTCATACTTTCCTTTTTCTAATAAGCTTTGCTCTAATTCAAAGGAATGATCAAAATGATCTTCAATTGCACGTTTTCCTTTTCCTGTTACAACAATAATATCTTCAATTCCTGATTCTATCGCTTCTTCTATTATGTATTGAATTGTCGGTTTATCAACGATTGGTAACATTTCTTTCGGCATCGCTTTCGTTGCTGGTAAAAATCTTGTTCCCAGACCAGCTGCTGGAATAATTGCTTTTCTTACTTTTTTCAAATCTAGTACCCCCAAAATAAATTATTATATTTATATGTAGCAATAACAAAAAACCTACCTATAAAGTCATAGTTATTACTCCATAGGTAGAGTTTCTGTTAAAAATAAATTATGGGCATCTAACCCATCCTCACGTCATACTCCCGACGACAAGCGTCTAAGGTAGGTTCGAAAATAAATTTTCTACCCACAGCACGACCGAGTGCCCCCGTTGATAACGGTTAGGAGACATCACCAATTCTTTATTTAAAAAATACCGAACAATTTTTTACGACGAATTTGTTCTGGATCTTCTTTGTAAATTGCCTTCCCGCTAATTAATAAGTACGGATTTTCTTTCAAATCACTCATAACATTCATTCCAAATTCTTTCTCAATTAGTTCATAGCTTTCTGCTAAATGAAATCCTCTTGACGTTATGTTATGTGCATCTGAAGCAACCATATGTGTTAAGTTGTGTTCTACAAGTTGAATTGAAAACTTTTTAATTTTTTTACCGAATTTCCCTAATAAACTACCTGCCGTTACTTGCGTTAATGCCCCTTTATTTACAAGGTTATATAACTTATCTGGCCGCTCGATTAACTCGGCATTACGTTCTGGGTGAACGATAATTGGAATCATTCCCTTTACACGTAATTCGTATAATAATTGTTCGGCATAACGAGGTACGTGATTCGATGGAAATTCAATGAATATATATTTATTTGTTTCATTTAAAGTAACGATTTTACCAGCTTCATAGTCTTCTAATAAATCGCCATATAACCTGACTTCTTGCCCAGGTAAAATAGTAAGTGAAATATTATGTTGTTGTAGTTCATCATTTAGTTGTTTTACTTGATGAATAATTGAGGTACGTTCATTTACATATTTTCCATTTTGATGGTGCGGTGTTGCGACAATTGTATGAATTCCTTCCTCTATTGCCTTTTGCGCCATCACTAAACTATCTGTTACTGTTTGTGCACCGTCATCGATACCAGGTAAAATGTGACAATGTAAATCAATCATTTTTTCACCCTCCCTCTCGTATAAAGATCCTTTTTTCCCTTGAATATGAGATAAATCTCATATTCAAGGGAAAAAAGGAGATATGTTCTTGCCATATCTCACTTTTAAGTTAGTTTGCACCGTAATAGTAGTATAAGCCGTGTTCTCGCTCACGATCGTTCAGAACAACGCCTAACAATTTACCTTTTGCCGAATCTAATAATCCTTTTGCTTTTACAGCCGTTTCTTTCTCTGTCGCTTCACTACGTACGACAAGAATAGATGCATCACATACATTTGCCATAATTTGCGCATCCGTTACAGCTAAAATTGGTGGTAAGTCAAAGATAACTAAGTCGTACATACTATATGCTTGTGCAAGAAGTTCTTGCATCGATTTTGAACCTAATAATTCCGCTGGATTTGGCGGGATTGGCCCACACGCTAAAAAGTGTAGATTATCAACTGATGTTTTTTGCACACACTTCTCAAAACGCTCACTATGTGTTAATACGTTCGTCAATCCGAAAATATTATCAACTTGGAACATTTGATGCATCGCCGGTTTACGCATATCTGCATCAATTAATAATACTTTCTTACCTTGTTGAGCAAATACAACTGCCATATTCGCTGTCGTCGTTGTTTTCCCTTCACTTGGGTTCGCAGACGTTACCATTAATGAATGTAAATTTGTATCAACAGACGCAAACTCAACATTCGTTCGAATATTACGATATTGTTCGGAAATTGGTGATTTCGGTTGTTGATGAGCAATTAATTGACGACGTTGACGATGATTCTTTTTCTTTTTAAATAAATTAAGAGCCAATTGTTTGTCCCCTCACTTTTCTTGATGATGGAGCGTGCGATTTCACACTTGGTGTTTCTTCATCCATGCGAGCTACAATACCTAACACTGGTAAACCAAGTAAGTTTTCTACATCTTCTTCTTTTTTCACTGTGTTATCTAAGTATTCTAGTAAGAATGCAAGACCAACTGCAGCCATTAAGCCAACAACGAAGGCAATTGCTACATTTAACATTGGACGTGGTTTAATCGGAGATTGATTTTCTGCAACTTCCGCTTTAGATAGTACTGTTACGTTATCCACGTTCATAATTTTTGCAACTTCACCTTTAAATACATCTGCAGTAGCATTTGCAATATCACGAGCTAATTTCGGATCTTTGTCCTCAGCTGTTACAGAGATTACCTGTGAATCTTTTTCATTCGCAACATTAATCTTTCCTGTTAACGCTTGCGCTGTCATATTTAATTTTAATTTTTCATTTACTTGATCTAAGATTACTGGGCTTTTAATAATAACCTTATATGTATTCGTTAATTGAATATTCGTTTGAACTTCACCAGCTTGAATCATTGCACCTTCTTGTTTCTTCTGGTTAACAAGAATTTGCGTCGAAGATTGATAGATTGGTGTCATAAAGAAGAAGCTAATGATAGCACTTACAATGGCTGCACCAAAGGCGATTACGAGGATCATTGCTAAACGTTTTTTTAAAATATGAAATAACTCTTTCAAACTAATTGTTTCTTCCATAAGTTCCTCCAACTTTCTAAAATTTGCACATAAGAAAAATTATAACATATAAATCTTACATTTTTTATTTTGATTGATTTCGTTCGACATTTATTCACATCAAGCACATATAATCTTACAAAATAATCTTAAATCTGACAACACATTCCAACAAATTTCCAAAATTTCCATTATATCATGTTTTTTATATAATGCAATTATATACTTTACAAAAATTCGAAAAAGCCGATAAAATTATTTATCAGCTCAGAATTTACTATTCTACACATTATTTTCTAATAATATCCATATTGTTCCTTTTCTTCTCTCTTATCGTTTAAAACGACACCAAGTTGTTTACCAGATGCCTTGTCTAATATTTGCTTCGCCTTTACGATTTTATCTTTTTCTGTTTTTTCACTACGTACGACCAGTACAATTCCATCACATTTATTTGCAAGTATTTGTGCATCGGTAACCGCAAGGACTGGTGGTGTGTCGATTAAAATAATATCAAACATGTTATATGCTTCTAGTAATAGCTCGTCCATTGCCCGGCTACCTAATAGTTCAGCCGGGTTTGGCGGGATTGGACCTGAAGTCATTAAGTATACATTCTCTATATCTGTTTTTTGAATACATTGCATGAATTTCGCTTGTCCTGATAATAGGTTCGTTAAGCCATTAGGGCTATGAACAGCAAATAAGTTTTGAATTGTTGGCTTACGTAAGTCTGCTCCAATTAACAATACCTTTTTCCCTTGTTGACCGAAAACAACTGCTAGATTGGAAACGGTCGTTGTTTTTCCTTCACCCGGATTTGCCGAAGTGACAACAATAGAACGGATACTGCTATCTATAGATGTAAACTCAATGTTTGTACGGATGTTACGGTACTGTTCCGCAATACGTGACTTAGGCTCTTTATGTGTAATTAATTGTCGTAATGGTTTTCTTTTTTTTCTCCCGAACATGGTATGATCTCCTCTTTTCAAAATGCGACACTTTCCCCTTTATCTCTCTATGTTCGATATGCTACGCTCATTTTTCATTTTTTTATACTGTTAATTTCCCCCATCACTTTCCTCTACACTTCATCATAACCAATCATAATAAGCTTTGTCCTAGCTCATACCCTTTATAATGTGACAACCGCGTCTCTATTTTTATCGCGCTATCATTTATCTTAGTTTCAAGATATTTATAGCGTCATTATATACGAACTTCCATTCATTTACAACAAGAATTCTGATTAATCTGTATTTTAATATTTCGGATAAAAGATATATAAATTAAAAAAATTCTCCTGCATGTTGCAGAAGAATTTTTTTAATTCACATCTATTCTTTTTTATCACCAATCGCAAATGTAATTTCAGCTTCACAAGCAATTTCACCATCTACTGTTGCGATTGCTTTTCCTTTTCCGATTGGACCACGTACACGCGTCATTTCTACTTCTAGACGAAGTTGATCACCTGGACGTACTTGTTTTTTGAAACGACAATTGTCGATACCTGCGAAGAAAGCAAGTCTTCCGCGGTTTTCTTCTTTCTTTAATACAGCAACTGCTCCAACTTGTGCTAATGCTTCTACAATAAGTACACCGGGCATAACTGCGTAGTCAGGAAAGTGCCCGTTAAAGAATTCTTCGTTTGCGGATACATTTTTAATTCCAACCGCTCTTTTTCCTTCATCTACTTCTAATATTTTATCAACAAGTAAAAATGGATAGCGGTGAGGAATGATTTCTTTAATTTGTTCTATATTTAGCATATAACAATCGCCCCTTTTGTAATATTGGTCTTACCACTTGGACATATTGTCTATTATCCCATTTTGTTTATTGTTTGTCATTATAAAGTGAAACTTTACTTCCTATTTATAAAAAAATGCATACACTCTATTCTCTTAAAATAGTTGCATATCCTTGCAACTGACACGGAGGTAGAAAAGAGTGTATGCCCAGATTAGGGAAAGGCAATATGTATTTGAACATGATTTGCCTTAATGTCGTATTCGACTCATTATATTATAAACGTTTTCAAATACGGAAATATTAAATTTAACCATATATATGAATATTTTACCTATATTCTTCGTTTTTCTTTATTTTTCTTCTATTTTCTCAATAAATCGAAATACAAAAATAAAAATACAAAAAAAGAACTAAGGCTTACACCTTAGTTCCTTTCACTTTATCGTAAAGCACGCTTTGGTAATCTATCGATATTCTCTAACATAATACCTGTACCAACCGCAACGCAGTGCATTGGGTTTTCAGCAATTAATACTGGTACTTTTAGCTCTTCTGCTAGAAGCATATCAATACCGTGTAGTAAAGCTCCACCGCCTGTTAGAATAACACCGCGGTCGATGATGTCCGCTGATAATTCTGGTGGTGTGCGCTCTAGTACGCCTTTTGCAGCTTGTACAATAACAGCTGCATTTTCTTTTAATGCTTCTGTAATTTCTTCAGAGCATACTGTAATTGTGCGTGGTAAACCTGTTACCATGTCGCGTCCGCGAATTTCAAGTTCTTCGCTACGTGCACCTGGGAATACTGTACCAACTTTAATTTTAATATCTTCTGAAGTACGTTCTCCAATTAATAGCTTATACTTACGTTTAATGTAGTTTAAAATCTCCATATCAAACTTATCGCCAGCCATTTTGATAGAGGAAGAGGTAACAATATCACCCATAGATAGTACAGCGATATCTGTTGTACCTCCACCAATATCAACAACCATGTTACCGCTTGGTTGGAAGATTTCCATACCAGCACCAACTGCGGCTACTTTTGGTTCTTCTTCTAAAAATACCGTTTTACCACCTGAACGTTCAGCAGCCTCACGAATTGCTTTTTGTTCTACTGATGTGATATTTGTTGGACAACAAATTAAAATGCGAGGTTTTGAAAAGAAGCTCTTTACGTCCAATTTGTTAATGAAATACTTCAACATTGCTTCTGTAATTTCGAAATCTGCGATTACACCATCTTTTAGTGGACGAATGGCTACAATATTACCAGGCGTACGTCCCACCATACTTCTTGCTTCTTCACCTACTGCTAATACTTTACCTGTGTTACGATCAATAGCAACAACAGATGGCTCATTTAATACAATACCTTTACCTTTAACATGGATTAATACGTTAGCCGTACCTAGGTCAATTCCGATATCTCGCGCAAACATTCCCGTTTTTTCCTCCTCGATATTCAAAATCAGGTTACACCCGAATTCTTTTACACCTAATTTCTGATTTTATCATAAATTTAACAGAAACGTAATATTCGCAAAAAGAATTCTTCTGAAAAATATTACCGAATTGAAACGGAATGCTTGCGATCGCATATTTATTGACGTACCGGCTTTTCTACATCTTCTTTTCTATACTTTTGCTTTGTTGCTTCTCCGCCTCTTAAATGACGAATAGACTTATGATAATCAAGAATTTCTTTCACTTCATTTGCGAGCTCTGGATTAATTTCTGGTAGACGCTCCGTTAAATCTTTATGGACTGTACTCTTTGATACCCCAAATTCCTTTGCAATGACACGCACTGTCTTTCTTGTCTCCACGATATACTTACCAATCTTGATAGTTCTCTCTTTGATGTAATCGTGCACACCACTCGCCTCCCTAAATTGGATGTGAGAAGTGTGAAATGAGCCTCGCTGCATACGACTTAGAAGTAAGTGTGAGTGCTGTTTGTAAGCGTTAAACATTCTTGGATTTATAATGAAATGATTCACGATTTCTCACCTCAAACACTCTCTTTGCTTTGGTTTATACCATTGTATTGCCCGCACTACTGATATATGCTACATGTTCACTATTTTTGCGGACTAAGTTAAGAAAAATTACGTTTTTTTGTGAGAAATACGTTAACAGTGACTATTTTGGCAAAAAAAATGACACCTTGTATATAAGGCGTCATTCTTCTCTTTCAAATTCTTCTTCTAACAATTGATGGTGGGGAACCTCTTTCTTACCGGCAATGTAATAATATAGAGTGAATAAAACAAACAATAAAATAATAGCAGTCGACAGAACAAACAAAAATGACACAGTATCCCCTCCTTTTTGTAATATATATTCGTGAATCTCGTCATTTTTCCTTGTTATTGCAACTTTTTTCTCGAAATTGAGTATTTTTATATAGAAATAAAAAAATCAGCTCTCTATTGAGAACTGATTTTTTCACTTTCTTATTCTTGTGAAGAAGAACTGTTAGATGATTCTGTAGAACCATTTGTTGATTTTTCTTCTTTCTTCGGTTCTTCTTTTTTGTCACTAGTTGAACCGCTAGTTGATTTCTCTTCTTTTTGAGACTTGTCTTCTGTTTTACTTTCTGGTTTCGTGCTCGTTGACTTTTCTTCTTTTTGAGATTTGTCATCAGCTTTTTTACCAGAAGCGTTCGTTGCCTTTGCAGCACCTGCATCAGCTTTAATTTCTGCTACTGACTTATTTAAGTAGCGCTCAGGGTTCACAGCCACATTGTCTTTACGTACTTCAAAGTGAACGTGAGAACCTGCTTCTTTATTCATTGCACTTAGACCGGATTTTCCTAATACTTCACCTTGTACAACTCGTGCACCTTTTTCTACTTTCACACTGCCTAAGCTTTGATAAGAAGCTGCTACACCATTTCCGCTATCAACTGTTACAACATAACCAAGAAGTGAATCTTTTTCAGCTTTCGTTACTGTACCACTTAAAGCAGCTGTAACATTGAATTCTTTTCCATTCTTCGCAGCAATGTCAATTCCTTTGTTCGGGGAATATGTGTTGTTATAAAAGACAAGTGCTTTTTCTTGTTCCGCCTCAGTTGCTGCATCTTCATAGAACTTCTTCTGTACAACTACTTCCGCATTAGCAGGAGCTGGCATTTTCACTACTTCTGAAGACTTCGTTACTGGTACTGCTGGATCTTCCGTTTGTGTATACGGCGTTGCTTGATCTTGGTTCGGAGTCTTCTTCGGATTAGCTCCTTGGAACCATAGCGCAACCATTAAAATTACCGCTGCACAAGCAATGTATAGTGCCGGAAATACCCATCTTTTTTGAAATAAATGTACTACCTTTTGCGACTTTTTATTATTTCTTCCTCGCATTCCATCATCACCTCAGCAATCATTTTGAACAATATTCACGCATCCTATACAACCTATAACTAATTACTTTTCGACAAAATATGTAAAAATATGTATAAGAATTGTAAAATTTCCGAGGAAATGATAGAAAAAAGAAAAAACTGAGCGTTTTGGCTCAGTTTTTAGTCCATTTGTTTCTTTTTGTAAACTACAATACAAAGAATAATGGAAAGCACACACCAAATTATAATATTGATTAAATCACCACTAACAGTCGAAAATCCTTTTCCAGCCAGCAATTTCGGCATTGCGTCCGCAAGATGCTTCGTTGGAAGGAAATCGATTGCCTTTTTTACAAACTCACTTTTAATAAATCCGCCTAACATTGGAGCTAGAAAAAAAACAAATAGAATCGGCATACCTACTACTGATGTTGACGCCGTTGTTTTAGCTATTAATCCAATCCCCGTACCTAACATAAGGAAGAAAAATATACTAACAAGTAAAAATAGAGCAATTAAAACCATATTCCCCTTTATTACACCTAAAATCGCAAAGTTACTAATACAAATTACGAATGTAATAAGAGCTGTTAATGCGCTTTTTCCTAGCAATACTTCTAATGTTGATGCTGGAGATAACATCATTACACGTAGCGTTTGTTTTTCTTTTTCCTCCGCAATTAAAGCTGCTTGAACAAAGCTTCCTACCATTGTTAAAGCCATTAAAGTTACCATATTAGCGATTTGCTCTTTCGGTCCATCCATCTGTTGATAAACAAAAGAAAATACGAGTGGCAGTGCCGCCATTACGAGTACAGATGCATTTGCTTTAATATCCTGTACCTCTTTCCGAAAAATAGCTGAAAATCTTCTCATTGAAAATGTCATTATAATCCCCTCCCAGTAACTTCAATAAAGATATCGCCTAGCGTTGGTTCGTGTGAGTGAATGGATAGTAATTCACCTTTTTTCATCCATTCTGAAATACGTTTTGCACCTAATTCATCTTTTTGCACCACTTCTTTTTGCTTATCTTTTAATACGACTTGTATTTGATCTTTCGCATATTGTAAGCGAAGGTTCTCTGGTGTATCAAGTGCTACAATTTCTCCGCCACATAGAAAGGCGATGCGGTTACAAAGCGTCTCTGCTTCTTCCATATTGTGAGTCGTTAAGAAAATCGTCGTTCCTTCTTTATTTAAATCTTTTAAGACCTTATGAATGTTTTGTACGTTAACTGGATCGAGTGCAGATGTTGGTTCGTCTAAGAAGAGGATATCTGGTTTATGAAGGATTGCTCTAGCTAATGTAACGCGCTGCTTCATTCCCTTTGATAGTTTTTTTACTAATGTTTTTTTATCATCTAATAAGTTTACTTGCGCTAGTACTTCATCGATTCGTTCTTTTTTGCAATCGTATAAGTCACAAAATAATAGTAGATTATCATAAATGCTAAGTCTCTCATATAAACCGCTGTTGTCTGTTAAAATACCAATTCGTTTATAATCGATGCTGCTTGGCCCTGTAATATCTTTCCCTAATACTTTTACCGTTCCAACGCTATGAAGTAATTGAGAAGTTAAAATTTTTACTGTTGTCGTTTTCCCAGAGCCACTCGGTCCGAGGAATCCGAAAATCTCTCCTTGCTTCACCTCAATATTTACATTTCGAAGTGCCGTTTTTTCATTGAAACTTTTCATTACATCTTTCATTTCAATTGCCAATGTCATCTCGTCATCCCCTTTGTTTTTTCTTTTATAGATGAAAGTCGCTTTAGCGCTTTTCGTTTGTTTGTTTCGCTTTTCTTGACTCAATCATATGAAAATCAAAGGGTTTACGCAGTAAAATACCGGTAAAAGGAGTATTTTTACCGATGAATGGATCGTATTTTGAGCTTATTGGAGCACTTTTTATAGCCCAATTACACCTTTCAACTCATCCATTCGTCCTTTCGAAAGCGGGATTGAACTTTTTCTTTCGTCATCCAAAATTAAACTAAAGCTATTACGAGTCCACGTAATCACTTCTCGTACTCTTTGCAAATTTACAAGATACGAGCGATGACATCTAAAGAAACCAAAACCTGTTAATCTTGCTTCTAGTTCACTTAATGTTAATGCGCATACGAAATCCCCTTCACGAACGTGAATATGTGTTACTCCGTTTTGCGTTTCAATGAAATGGATTTCCATTGGGTCTAATAAGATGATTTTATCGTTTACTTTCGCTGGTATTCTTTCTAACTTCATTTGCGGAATCATTTGAACGACTTTTTCTTCATCGACCTCTTCTGCTTCCTCTTGTTCAATTTCTACTTTTTTCACACCATCATTGTTTAATATGTATACATCTTCTGTTAACGAAAGAGCGTCCGATAGGAAAGATGATGTAATAAAAATCGCCTTTCCTTGCTCTTTCATTTTCATAATTGCTTTTCGAATCACAATCGTACTCTCTGTATCTACATTTTGCTCTGGTTCTTCCAAAATAACTAAATCCGGATTATGAATCATAACTCGCCCAATATGAAGACGACGTTTCTCTGAAAATGATAGTTTTTCTATTTTAACGTTTAATTTATCTAAAAGGCCGACATATTGTACAACTTCTTCTATACTCATATTCGATTCATAGAGCCCTATTAAAAACTTAAAGTATTCCTTCACCTTCAAACGATCATATGCCTCATCTTTCAAAAAACAAAAGCCGATGCGAGAATAGTTTTTCTTTCCAATCGACTCTCCCTCAAATAGCACATTGCCAGTTGAAGCTTCTTCCTCACCAATAATAATACGGTGTAACACTTTAGCTGTATGGTTATTACATTGCAAAACAACACATTGCCCCTTCTCAACCTTCAGTTCAACTGCCGGTAACTGGTTCGTCTTACCTAATTGTTTCAACTCCAGTAACGCCATTTTGTCTCCCCCAAATACTTTTTATCCTATTATACCAAACAATTAATGGAAAATTATGATATTTTAAACAAAAAGCAGGTGCCAGGAGACCCTGACACCTACTTCTTCACCATCAACTTACCTTCATAATCGTTCATCGTCTTTATTTCAACGCCTTTATAGTAATGAGCGACGATATCTGTATATTTCTTACCTTCCGCCGCCATGCCATTCGCGCCGTATTGGCTCATACCAACGCCGTGGCCGAAGCCTTTCGTCGTAACAATGATTTTATCTCCATCTTGTTTCCACGTGAAGTCAGAAGAGCGTAACTCTAATTTGTCACGTACATCTCTTCCGGTTAATGTTTTCCCTTGAAACGCTACTTCTTTTACACGTTTTCCTTCTGTACGCCCTTTAATATCACCAACTTTTCCGTCTGCTAGCACTTTCACACCGAGACGTTTTTGAAAATCAGCTACGGTAAAGGTTTGCTCGCTCGTAAATTTCGGAGAAGCTTGATCCCACGGGCTATCTACACTCTTTAAGTACGGATAATCATTTCCCCAGTAATCGGCTGCATTTTCTGTCCGGCCATTACTCGTTGAGAAGAATGATGCTGAGATTGGCTTTCCGTCATACGTTAAAACTTGTCCTGCGGTTTTCGAAACAGCTTCTTCGATTTTCTTCAAATTATTTTCGTAGTTATTGCCCCATTGTTTTTTCAATTCTTCTTTGCTTTTGTACACTTGATCTTTCACCGTATCTGTCACGTCCGCATTGTTTTTCTTACCTCCGCTTAGCATACGCTGCACGACAAATGTTCTCGCTGCTAATGCCTGCGCCTTTAGCGCCTCTATTTCAAAACTGGCATTCATCTCAGAAGCTACTACACCGGTCACATACTCCTCCATAGGTAATGACTCTACCTTCTTTTGTTTCTCGCGATATACAGCAACTTGAACCGCTGTATCCACTTTTCCTGGAGCTGGTATACTTTCTATCGCTGGAGGAGTTTTAGAAGCTGCTTTTCCCTCTACTTTTGCTTTCGCAAACGGAATCACAAGAGCAGCAGGTACAATGATAACGAGCGCTATGAGAAGCGCTACTGTAATAAAAAGTGGCTTTGAAAATTTCATCTTATTTCCCCCAATATAAAGTGAAACTTTAATCAGTGGGGGTTTCCTTCATCCCCCACTGATTATTAGTTGAACCAATCGGGCTTTTATGGGCAGTTGATCCCCCACCTAACTTCTTTGCTTTTGCTGAATTTTGAGGTGGGGGTCTTACTGCCCATTAAAGCGGGATAAAAAAAGCTTTACTCCATTCATTCTTATGGAACAACTCTTTCTTTTAGAACATACTTAAGGGGATCCATATAAAACAAAAATTTTCTAAATATTTTTACTGGTACGTGCATAAGTATAGAATTTCTTGACTATAACAGTAATAAGCCCAAAAAAATAGCCCCTATGTCAAAAGACATAGAGACTATTTCAATTAAGCATGAAGATCAGAAACTTCTTGTTCTTTCACTTCTTCTACTTTTTCGTTTACACGTTCAATAGTTGCACCTAATGCAGCTAATTTCTTATGGAAGTTTACATAGCCACGGTCAAGATGTTTTAACTCAGTTACACGAGTGTAACCTTCTGATACTAAACCAGCTAAGATTAATGCAGCTGCAGCACGTAAATCAGTTGCTGCTACTTCAGCACCTTGTAAGCTGTTTGGACCGTTCATAATAACAGAACGACCTTCGATTTTAATATCAGCATTCATACGACGGAATTCTTCAACGTGCATAAAGCGGTTTTCAAATACCGTTTCTGTAATCATACTTGTTCCATCAGCTTGTAGTAATAATGCCATCATTTGTGATTGCATGTCTGTTGGGAAACCTGGGTGAGGCATAGTTTTAATATCAACCGCTTTTAACTTATCTGGGCCGATAACACGTACACCTTCATTTTCCTCAATAATTTTAACACCCATTTCTTCCATCTTCGCTGTAATTGAGCGTAAATGTTCAGGCACAGCATTTTCAATTAAGATGTCTCCACCAGTAATTGCCGCTGCAACCATGAATGTTCCCGCTTCAATACGGTCAGGAATAATAGAGTGGTTTGCACCATATAATTTATCGACGCCTTCGATACGAATCGTTCCAGTTCCAGCTCCGCGTACTTTCGCTCCCATCGCATTTAAGAAGTTAGCTAAGTCAACGATTTCTGGTTCTTTCGCTGCGTTTTCAAGGATTGTTGTCCCTTTTGCTAATGTAGCTGCAGACATAATGTTTTCTGTCGCGCCCACGCTTGGGAAGTCTAAATAAATTTTAGCTCCTTTTAGTTCTCCCTCAACGTATGCCTCAACAAAACCGTTACCAACCTGTACTTTTGCTCCCATTGCTTCGAAGCCTTTTAAATGTTGGTCAATTGGACGTGAACCAATTGCACATCCACCAGGAAGTGCAATACGAGCACGACCGTTACGTGCTAATAAAGGTCCCATTACTTGAACAGATGCACGCATTTTACGTACATATTCAAATGGTGCTTCAATGTTTAGCTCTTTAGAAGCATCGATTGTTACTTGGTTATTTTCAAATACGACTTCAGCATTTAAATGACGTAATACCTCATTAATTGTGTATACATCAGACAAAACTGGTACTTCAGATAGTACATTCTTTCCATCACTCGCTAATAGGGCTGCAGCGATTATAGGTAATACAGCATTTTTTGCGCCCTCAACACGCACTGTGCCGTTTAACCGCTTTCCGCCACGGACGATGATCTTTTCCAAATTATTCCCCTCCGTGTCCTTTTTTCAGTATCTATTCACTCAATACTCAGAAGTTATGATCGGTGTGCCAACCACAATTGTATCTTTGTTGTCTGTAGAACGTATTGCTATTTGCACATTTATTTTCTCTCTATTTGTTGAAAGAGCGTCATCCCACTTTTTATTGTATGCGGAGACTGACACAAATGCTCTTTCTTCTATCTGTTCGATCGCTCTTGCTGAAAGATCTTTCAAAACCTGATTGGTTTTATTTTGCAAAACACCTTCAATCTTATCATTCAGTACACCTTGAACACAAGTGTAAATTATAGGTTTTTCACTAAAAATTTTATTCGTTTTCTGAATATACTTCGGGTCCCATTTTGCCCCGCTTACTTCAAAGATAATGAAAGTGTTTTCTTTAGTATTTTCCTTACTCCAAGTTACTACTACTCGTTCTTCATAGGAAGAAAATTTTTTATAGGATGTAGCTTTATATCCATCTGGAGATTGCTCTAATTCCCACTTTTGAATATTCGCCTTATCCTTCACATCGTTTAACAACTTTTGAAACGTATGTATATTAGAAATTGTTTTTGTTTCTCGTGCTAACCATGACCATTTCTCTACTTTAGCATCATTTTTCTCTACAGCTGCGATCATGTTCTCCATCTTCTGTTCATCGCTCATTGGTTTCATCTCTCTATACCCAACCAAAAATAAAACAACACTTAATGCAACAATAAGAATGGCTTTAAGCTTCAATTTCATCCCCTCCTATCCCCATTGTTAACGGAGATATGAGGTTCTATACACTTACTTTACTAAATACGTTAAACTCTTTGAATAGCCTAAATAATCAAGGAAAAAGTTACTTACAGATGTCCCAATTGCAATTGTAATTAAGATAAGTAATACTCTCGTCTGCATCACCTTTCCAGGCTTCATTAAACGCTCAATGTGAATACCTTGTAAGGCCCACCACGTAATGGTAATAAACAATAAATGCGAAACGATAGCAATCAGTGCTTGTTGCCCTAAAAGATGTGCCAAAAAACCGACTCCTTTTTACCTAGCTACTACTTACGAAATCATATAAAAACGATACCATAATAAGTAGGAGCCACACTTTTTCAAATACAAATAAGCATCTTACATTTTACATCGTAATTTTCTTTTTAAAAGCGTATACTTATATGCATTTTCAATCGTAGTTCACACAAAATAAAAAGCGCAGAGTAACGACTCCACACCTTTTATTTTCACTATTGTACCACGTTCCCTAAGAAGAAGAAATCTTTCATTAATGGAAAATATTCATAAAAGAAATTGTACCCAATCATCGGCATAATCCCCAGTATTACAATCGAAATTGCGCAAAGGCTCATCACAACCTTTATATTGAGTGGCAAACGAATTTTCTCTTCTACTTCTCCTGTACGGAAAAACATTTGCTGTAAAATACGGAAATAATATACGAATGAAATGACTGTCGTCCCCATCATAATAGAAGCTAGTACGTAATGAGCTGGCTCTACATGAAGGGCCCCTAAAAAGATATTAATTTTCCCAATGAAACCAGCTGTTCCTGGTATCCCCGCTAGCGATAAAATAAAAATCGTCATCACGATTGCTGTAAATGGCGACCTTTTATATAATCCGGTAAAAATGGTGATATTTTCTTTGTCGCTTTGTAAGATTAAGCCGTGGATAATTGCAAACGCACCTATATTCATAAGCATATACGCAAGCATGTAAAACCACATGCTATCCATCGTAAATGGTGATAATGCTACAAGCGGTACGAGTAAATATCCTGCATGCGCGATTCCTGAATAAGCAAATAAACGTTTTACGTTATATTGCTTTAATGCGACTACATTTCCAATAATCATCGTAATACTAGCTAGCACAGCGATGTATATGCTCATACGTCCGTATAAAGATTGCATGTCTCCTTGTACCGATACGCTTGCAAAAACCATGAGGAACAAACGAATAATGAGTAAGAACCCCGCAATTTTAGAAATCGTTCCAAGAAAAGCAGTAACAGGTGTAGCCGCTCCCTCATATACATCAGGCGCCCACATATGAAACGGCACTGTCGCAATTTTGAATGAGAGCCCAACGAGTAATAATAGAAATGCAAGAGCTAGCAATAACTGAATGCCACCAGCCAGTTCCCCAGCAAATACCTTTTGCATACCCACGATATTAGTTGATCCTGTAATGCCGTATAAATAACTCATTCCAAAGAGCGTAATTGCCGTTCCAATTCCTCCATTAATGACATATTTCATTGCTGCCTCATTTGATGTACGGTTCTTTTTTCGTATTCCTACTAAAATGTAGGAAGAAAGTGAAAGCAATTCTAAACCGACGAAAAGTGTAATGAAATCGACGCTAGAAGCCATAAACATCGCCCCAAGAAGCGCCATTAAAAATAAGTAATAATATTCTCCCTTATCTTCAATTGGATTTTTCTTATCATCGCTCATTGCGATGCATAAAATGAGGGCCGCCCCGCCTAACAACAACGTTTTAAATCCTTTTGAAAATCCATCTAACACAAATGATCCATTTAAAATATCTCCTGCTGGTTCGCTATATAGCGTAATTAGTGACACGATTGCTAATACGATCGCCGCGATGGCACCAAGCCCTACGTATCTATGGTTCAGCTTAAAAAACAAATCACATATGGAAAGAAGGATGGCAGCACCGAGAATAATGAATTCTGGCACCATGAGATGCCACGATAAGCTAAGTAACGTATTCATATCCATCCTACTTCACCCCCAATGTTTTCAACGTATTTTGAAGCGGATCCCCTAGTATTTCTGGCATTACGCCAATTGCAATAATGCAGAAGATAAGTAGCAATATAGGAACATACTCCCATCCGTGTATATCAGCTTTCGCTTCCCACTCTTTCTTACCAAATGTTACTTGCAGTGTTGCCCTTAATACGTATACAGCGGTTAAAATGATGCCAAGTACTCCGGCCACTGCAACGACTGGCTCTCCTTGGAATAAACCGAGAAAGGCAAGAAATTCGCTAACAAATCCGGACATCCCCGGCAATCCAAGCGATGCCATTCCTCCCGCTAAGAAGAATCCGCTAAGTACCGGTACACTTTTTGCAAGTCCGCCAAGCGCTGTAATATCCGACGTTCCAAAACGCTGTTCTATAACACCAAGTAAGAAAAAGAGTAAGGCCGCAATTAAACCGTGCGAAACAACTTGGAATAGAGCGCCTTGTGTACCTGGTGCATTTAACGCCCCAAGGCCCATTAATACAATACCCATATGTGAAATACTAGAGTAAGCAAGCACCTTCCGGAAGTCCGTTTGAATGAGCGCTAAGAAGGCTCCGTACAATAAATTGATGACTCCTAAAATCGCAATGAGCGTTGCAAACTCGCGAAAGTATTCCGGGAATAGTCCCTGGCCGAAGCGGATTATACCGTATGCTCCAATCTTCAGTAAAACACCTGCATGAAGCATAACTACAGCCGGATGTGCTTCAATATGTACATTGACCATCCAGCGATGTAACGGGAAAACGGGTAGTTTAATCGCAAAAGCGATCATTATGCTAAGAAACAAGCCGAACTGTAAGCTATTTGGGACAGCCATTCCTCCGCCAGCACCTACACTCGTTAATATTTCTTTAAGCTCTGTAATATTGGTTGTACCTGTTTTCGCAAATAAAACCGAGAAAACGATGAGCAAAATAGCGGAGCCAATACCGTTATATATTAAATAACTATAAGCAGCCTTTTCACTCGACAATTTCCCCCACTTCCCAATTAATAAAAACATCGGTGGCAATGTAATTTCAAAGAAGATAAAGAACAACATTAAATTTTGAGCAGCGAAGACACCGAGCATCCCTATTTCTAACATGAGTAACAGCATATAAAATGCTTTCAAGTTTCTTTTAATAGTAAATGCTGCAATTGCTGCAAGCATCGCTAGAAGGGCCGTCAGTACCATCATAACGAGCGATAAACCATCAATACCAAGCTCGTAATAAATGGAAAACCATCTTTTATCCACCGCTGCTAAATCCCCAAATGTAATCCATTTCACTTTTTCATCAAATAGAGACAAACTCTTTCCAGAAGCATATGTACAAGCGAGGACGATAGCCATTCCGAATGGAAGCGCCGTTCCAAATAAACCGAGCGCTCGCACTGTACGCGATTCTTTTTTCGGTGTGAATGCAAGTAAGAGAATTCCTAAAAGCGGGGAAAAAATGAAGAACGTTAATAACAAATCATTCATCGTAAATCCCCTCCCGTATAGAGCAAAATAATGAAGAGTACTGCCAGTGAAACAGCTGTTACAGTCCCGTACACTTGTACATTTCCGTTTTGGAGTCTAGAGCCAATTGTACTTATCCCTTTCACTAAACTCCCTATTAAAATGGCAATTCCTTCGACTACATACACTTCAAATAGGCGAAGCACATGAGCGATTCCTTTCGTAATAGGGAGCACCGTCATATTGTATAGTTCATCCACATAATATTTTTCTTTCAAAAGTTTATAAAGAGGCGAGTCCTCGCCACCAGCCCAATCTCTAGAAATAGATCTCTTGCCATATATGACATATGCAAGAGCAATCCCTGTCAAAGAAACGAGCGTCGCAACAATCATAATCCAAACTGGCCCGTGCCCCTCTCGCACTTTAAACGCTACATCTTTCGTAAGCCAATCTCCGAGAAACGTTCCAAACCACGGTGTATTTATATAGCCTGCCACGACTGCAAGAACGCCAAGGACAATCATCGGATACGTCATGATGCGGGGCGATTCATGCACATCTTCCTTCGTCTTCGCTTCCCCCGTAAAGACAAGAAAGTATAGGCGGAACATGTAGAACGCTGTTAGGAATGCTGCAAGTATCGCTAAGACGAATAAAACGTAATTGCCGTTCATCCAAGCTGCCGCTAAAATTTCATCTTTACTAAAGAAGCCAGAAAGGAGTGGCACACCACTAATTGCAAGAGTACCGATTAAAAATAAGGCACCCGTTACTTTCATCTTCTTCTGTAAACCGCCCATTTTATTAATGTTTTGCGTATGCACTGCATGAATGACACTTCCTGCTGCCAAAAATAGTAATGCTTTAAAAAAAGCGTGTGTCGTTAAATGGAACACACCAGCTACATAACCGGCAGATCCTAGTGCAAGCATCATATACCCGAGCTGGCTAACTGTAGAATAAGCAAGCACTCTCTTTATATCCGTTTGTACAAGACCGATGGAAGCTGCAAAGATTGCAGTGAAAGCTCCAACAATTGCTACCGTCTGCATCGCCACCGCACTTGCTGAAAATAGCGGAAACATCGTTGCCACTAAATATACGCCAGCTGCGACCATCGTCGCCGCATGAATAAGTGCCGAAACAGGCGTCGGCCCTTCCATTGCATCTGGTAACCACGTATGAAGCGGGAACTGACCTGATTTCCCCATCGCCCCGATAAAAATTAATATCGCCGTTATTGTAATCATTGTCGGAGTCAAATCACCCGTATGAATCGCTCTAAAAATTGCGTCATATTCAAAACTACCTGCATGCCAGAAAATTAAGATCATCCCAATAAATAAACCGACATCGCCAATACGTGTCATAATAAAAGCCTTTTTCGCAGCAGCCTTCGCTTCTTCTTTAAAGAAATAAAAACCGATGAGTAAAAATGAACCAAGGCCGACTAACTCCCAAAATATATAAAGCTGTAATAAATTCGGTGATATAACAAGCCCGAGCATCGCAAATGTAAAGAGTCCTAAATAGGCATAAAAGGTTGGTAATCTTTCCTCACCTTTCATATAACCTTTCGAATACACGTGTACAAGTAAACTCACAAGTGTAACGATAAACAACATTAAAGCCCCTAATGCCGTCACTTCAAAGCCAAATGATATATCAATATCTCCAGCTCTAAGCCATACCCACTTATGCTTCACTGGTACTGTCGAAAACCGTTCTATTAATACAAGTACCGCAAATATAAAGGAGAGAAAGACGAAGAAAATACTAAGTACACTGCTTCCTTCTCTAATTTTCTTCCCGAATATAATTAATAACAAAAACGAAACAAGCGGGAAAAGCGGTATGAGCCATGCATAATCGATCATTGTTTCCTTCCCCCTTTTCGGTCACAATGTTATCCTTTAAGCGTATCCATTTCATCTACATGAACTGTCGTACGATTACGATATAAAGCAATTAAAATGGCGAGTCCTACCGCCGCCTCCGCTGCCGCTACGGCCATCGTAAACAGAGAGAAAATTTGCCCTGTTAAATTTGGGAACAAACCTAATTTACTAAACGCTACTAAATTTAAATTGGCTGCGTTCAGCATTAATTCAATACAAACTAATACAATTACTGTATTGCGCTTCGTTAAAGCTCCAAATAAACCGATGCAAAATAAAATAATCGCAAGCGTTAAATACGCAGAAGCAGGAACGCTACTCATTGGAATCCTCCTCTTTCTCATCCTTCTTCGCAAGAATAATTGCGCCAACAAGTGCTACAAGTAAAATAACTGAGGTTAGCTCAAATGGAATAATATATTTTGAATAGAGAAGTGTACCGATTTGAAGTGTGTTTTTTTCATGGAGAGGTAAACTTCCTTGTGTGCTTTCATTTGCAAAATCAATATTGTTAACAGCGAAATACATAACTGCCCCAAATGCTACAACCGCAAAGAAGATAATCCATTTTCGAAGAGTAAGACGTGATTCATTTTCTGCGTTATGTTTCGTTAACATAATGCCAAAAATCATAATAATTGTGATCGCACCTGAGTAAAGTAAAATTTGTGCAACCCCGATAAATTCAGCTGATAAAAGAAAGTACAAACCTGCAATGCTGAGAAATGTTAGAACGAGAGCTAGCATCATATGCATGACTTTCGTTAAATTCAACATAAGAACGCCGCCGATAATTGCAGACAAGGATAGTATAAAGAATGCTATAAACTCGCCATTCATGCTTTATTCTCCTTTCTGACGTTTTCGTCGTTTTCATCAAGCCACTGCAAATTTTTAAATAAGTCATCCCGTGAATATTCCGCGAGTTCAAAGTTATTTGTCATAACGATCGCTTCTGTCGGACAAACTTCTGTACATAAATCACAAAGAATACAAATTTCAAAATTAATATCGTACGTGTCGATAATTTTTCCTTTTTTCGTAGGATCCGGATGTTTTTTCCCCGTTAACTGAATACAGTCTGTCGGACAAATATTGGAGCACTGGTTACAAACAATACACTTTTCTGGATAAAACTTTTGAATCCCTCGAAAACGATCTGGCAATGGCAACGGTTGATTCGGATAATCATACGTCACTTTCTTTTTACTCAAATTGCTTAATGTATATTTTAATCCTTTAAATAGCCCTTTCATCTCTTACTGGCACCCCCCTCATAGATTAGAAGAATAACTCCTTAATCAATGCCGTTAAGAAAATATTTGCAAGTGCAATTGGCAATAATACTTTCCAGCCAAACTCCATTAACTGATCACCTCTTATACGCGGAAACGTAACGCGGAACCAAATTAATAGAAAGACTACACTGCTAAACTTTAAAGCAAACCATACGGCACCTGGGATAAATCCAAGGAACATAACTGGATTCCATCCGCCTAAAAAGAGCACTGTAATTAAAGATGCCATCCCGAAGAAATATACGTACTCTGAAAGCATGAAAAACGCCCAGCGAAACCCTGAGTATTCCGTATGATATCCAGAAACAAGCTCCGACTCAGCTTCTGGTAAATCAAACGGCGTCCTATTTAACTCCGCTACCGCTGCGATTAAAAATACGACGAAACCGATTGGTTGCACGAAAATGTACCAAACATTCTCCTGCGCCGCTACGATTTCATTTAAATTTAGGCTACCCGCTAACAAAACGATGCCAATTACACTCATTACGAGCGGAATTTCATAAGAAATCATTTGCGCCGCTGCACGCATCCCTCCTAAAAGGGAATATTTATTATTCGATGCCCATCCTCCGGTCATGACCCCAATCGTCGTAATGCCAGAAACAGCAATGTAATACAGTAGACCTACGCCAATATCCGCGAACTGAAATTTATCAGTAAACGGGATGACTGCAAGAACCATAAATGCTGGTGCGAATGCAATGACAGGTGCTAATATAAACAACGGTTTATCTGCCGCCTTCGGAATACTATCTTCTTTCAATAATAGTTTTAAAACATCGGCTACCGTTTGCAGTAAACCGAACCGGCCTCCGACTTGGTTTGGCCCAATCCGCCCCTGCATAAAACCCATCACTTTCCGCTCTGCCAAAATACCATATGTAACAAAGCCAAGGACCGCAAATAGTAGCAGCACCGCTAACCCGAAAAAAATGAAGAAATTCGTCCAGCTTGAAGGTGATTGTAAGAGCGTTTCAATCATCAGCCATCAACCTCCCCAAGTACAATATCAACTCCACCTAAAATCGTAATTAAATTGGCGATGTTTTCACCTTTCAATAACTTCGGTAAAATTTGCAAATTGTAAAAAGACGGCCTGCGGAACTTCAAACGGTACGGCTCTTTCTTTCCGTCACTAGCAATATAGCAACCAATCTCTCCTCGCGGCGACTCTATACGGACGAATGCTTCCCCTTTAGGAGCCTTAATAATCTTCGGTACTTTCGCAAGTACTGCTCCTTCTTTCGGGAACTGCTGGACAGCTTGCTCGACAATTTTTAACGACTCCTCAATTTCCTTCATGCGGCAAACGTAGCGATCCCAAGCATCCCCCACGCTCCCAACAGGAATATCGAAATCAAAACGGTCGTAAATGGAGTACGGTTCATCCTTGCGAAGATCCCAGTTTACTCCGGTGCACCGCAAATTCGCTCCGCTTAAAGAATACGAAATCGCATCTTCTTCGCTATATATACCAACGCCTTTTACACGATTTAAGAAAATCTCATTGCCACTAACGAGATCATGGTAACCCGCCAATTGTTCTCTCATATACGGGACAAATTCTTCCACTTTTTCAATCCAACCGTCCGGCGCATCCCACTTTACACCGCCGACTCTCATATAGTTAAAAGTAAGCCGGGCACCGCATAACTCGTTTAATAAATTAATAATCATCTCCCGCTCACGGAACGCGTATAAAAACGGGCTGACCGCTCCTATATCGAGAAGATTTGTCCCCCACCAAACGAGATGACTCGCAATCCTTCCGAGTTCCATTGCAAGTACTCGCAAGTATTCAGCTCGCTCTGGGATTTCAAGCCCCATCATCGTCTCTACAGCGTGGCAAATGACGTAATTATTCGTCATAGCCGATAAATAGTCCATCCGATCTGTATAAGGGATAATTTGCGTATACTGTAAACTCTCTGCAATCTTTTCGGTCCCGCGATGCAAATATCCAATAACCGGTGTAGCTTCTTTAATAATTTCCCCGTCAATTTTAATAACAAGCCTGAACACACCGTGTGTACTCGGATGCTGAGGACCTACATTCAAAAGCATTTCTTCCGTACGGATCATTTAGCTACACCTCCACATCATACGGTTCATAATCTTTTCTAAGCGGATGACCTATCCAATCATCGGGCATTAAAATACGCGATAAATTCGGATGTCCCTTAAATACAATGCCGAGCAAATCATACGCTTCCCGCTCTGGCCAGTCCGCCCCTTTCCAAAGCGCTGTCACCGATTCTACTTGCGGCGCTTCCCGATCCAGCTTCACCTTCACCGCTACTGACTGTTTCTTTCCATATGAAAATAAATGAACATACACTTCCATATGTGTCACAAAATCCGTCGCATGTAACTCTGACATATAATCAAATGCGAGTTCCTCATGGGATCGCAGTAACTCCATTACTTCATAATATTTTGAGGGCTCCACTACAAGAGTTGGTACATCTTTGGAAAGTTTATTAATGTAGCAATCTACTAAAGCATCCTCTCCTACTTTTCCCTTAATAACTTCAACATACTGATTTAAATACGGTTGATTCACGGATGGCTCTTCCTGCTTCGCTTCCTCTTCCTTCTTACCTTCAGCACCCTCCATCTTCGCCCTTGCAGCCGCTGCCGCTTTCGCCTTCGCTGCTGCAATTGCCTTCGCCTTTTCATCTCCCGAATCCCCATCACCTTGCGAAGCTTTCTGCTTTGCTAGCGCCGCTGCTTTTGCCTTTGCGGCCGCCACAGCCTTCGCTTTCGCCTTGGCCTTTTCTTCTTCTGTTACTTCTTCCATTCCTTCTCTTTTTTGTTTTGCTAACGCCGACGCTTTCACTTTTGCGGCTGCTGCCGCCTTCGCCTTTGCTTTGGCTCTTTCCTCTTCCGTCACTTCTTCTGTTCCTTCTCTTTTTTGTTTTGCTAACGCCGCCGCTTTCGCTTTTGCGGCTGCTGCTGCCTTCGCCTTTGCTTTTGCCTTTTCTTCTTCTGTTCCTTCTTCCATTCCTTCTCTTTTTTGTTTTGCTAGCGCCGCCGCTTTTGCTTTTGCGGCCGCTGCTGCCTTTGCTTTCGCCTTGGCCTTTTCTTCTTCTATTCCTTCTCCTTTTTGTTTTGCTAACGCCGCCGCTTTCGCTTTTGCGGCTGCTGCAGCACGGTGTTTCGCTTCTTCCACAGTCATACCATCATTTTTTGATAGCGCTTTCTCTTTTTCTTGATTTTCTTCCTCAAGTTTACTTATTTCCGCATTATGTTTCGCAACGAGACGCTTTCTCGCCTCTTCTTTCGCACGCCTAGCCGCTTCTCTTTTCAAATCCTCTAAATCTTTGTTTGGATCACTCATTTATTCGTCACCTGCTTCCCCGTCTTTGCCTCGTAACGAATTTTTTCTTTTAATTTATTAATGCCATAAATTAAAGCAGCGGGATTTGGTGGGCAACCAGGGATATACACGTCAACTGGTACAATTTGATCTACACCTTTTACAACAGCATATGAATTTACATACGGACCCCCTGCTGTCGCACAAGATCCCATTGCAATAACCCATTTCGGTTCAGGCATTTGATCATATAAGCGCCGAACAATAGGAGCCATCTTCTTCGTTACCGTTCCCGACACAATCATAACGTCCGATTGCCTTGGTGAAGTCCGAAAAAATGACCCAAATCGATCTAAATCATAATGTGATGAACCTACTCCCATCATTTCAATTGCGCAACATGCCAGTCCAAATGTCATTGGCCATAAAGAATTACTTCGCGCCCATCCCTTCAACTGTTCCAATGTAGAAAAAAAGATATTTCGTTCTAATTCCGCTCGCTCATTTGGATGTAATTCCTCAAAATTTATAACCATTGTAACACCTTCTTTTTCCAAGCATACGCTAACCCAACTAGCAACATTACAACAAAAATGAACATTTCAATCAGTGCAAATAAACCGAGCTTGTCATATGCAACAGCCCATGGATATAAAAATAAAGTTTCTACATCAAAGATGACAAACAATAAAGCAAAAATATAGTAACGAGCATGAAACCGAATATTTGCATCATGAAAAGGCTCAATCCCACTCTCATACGTCGTCGCTTTCGCTGCACTTGGTTTACTCGGGCGCAGCATCCTTCCTAATGTAAGAGCCACTACCGGAAGCAATATGCCTAATAGCAAGAAAATCAAAACGATCATATAACTATTTTCATATACACTTGCCATTGTGAAACCCTCCCCCCTAAATTAAGAACAAGTTCACTTAGTAAACAATATGTCCTAGTTGCAGTAATTATTATTTTTAAATTTTTCTAAATAATGCAACTATTTTAATCATTATAGCAAACTTCAAATTCCCATGTCGATATGTTGGGGACAGAAACGAGAATTATTAAAATCTATTTTTATAACTCGCTATACCTGTGCAAAATAAGTATAGAAACTATAAAAAATAAAAAGAGGAATTTATATGTATATACCGTGGGTGAGATAAATGAAAAAACAAACACATGTAAGCATTCTTATAAGCATTATATTGTTGTCTATAATGATTCATTACGTGACAATGCCTTTTCTATATGAATACTCATTTCCTTTTCAAATATTAATTGGTATGAGTACATTATTCATTGATGTTATCGCTTGTAGTTATATACTTTATTTTTCAAACATGAAAGAAGGGTTACCTCGTTTATTTTGGACCATTTTATGTGTTGGAACCCTCTCTTATTTCATTGGTGATATCATCGTTGCCTATCAACGTTTAATTTTAAAGGACTACTATACATTCGTTGATCCGTCTGATTTTTTTTATCTACTTTTTTTAATTAGCTTTGCATTTGCCTTTCTATATGAAATCATTTATAACCGAGATTTATTAGAAAAGCTTTTTATGATATGTGATATTTGTATTATTGTTACAGCACAGTTCACTTTAAGTTACTACTTACTTATTGAACGAACCATTTACATTTCTTCAACATCCTATATCGACATATTTGTTCAACTTACCTATCCAATGACCGATTTACTCTTTTTTCTCATAGGAATTAACCTTTTATTCAAACCACTTTCCTTATTACCGAAAAAAGTCGGTGCGCTCCTTGGTAGTGCTTTAATTTTGTATGCGACTACAGATGCGATTTATGCTTATATCAAATACTTCACGCCCGAATATTCTATGTTTACAATTACTCCTCTCTATCAAGTAACTTTAGTGCTAGTAGCAATCGCCTGTATTCTTCATACAAAAGAACCTGAAAAACAAGAACAAGTGCTATTAACACCTAAACTTGGGGAAGCGATCAGATTATCATTACCTTATATTTCTGTCGTAATGCTTATTGTTTTCATATTAGTCGAATATGTTTTTGCACCTATTGTAGTAATCGGGCTTATGATAACTTTCTCCTTCGTTCTCATTCGCCATAGTTTAGTTCGAAAACAAAATAAAATATTATTATTAGCCCAAATGCAATTCAACTCAGAACTCGAAAAACAAATTGAACTGCGTACAGAAGATTTAGTAGAACAAAAAAATGAACTATATCATAACCAACAAATGTTTAAATCTTTATACGAGCATCATCCAGATCCCATTTTCACATTAGATTTATACGGTAATTTTCTTAAAGTGAATAACGCTGGTACGACTTTACTCGGTTATCAAACGAATGAATTATTAAATCAACCTTACTATTCACTTACGTATGAAGAAGATTTGGAAGAAATCATCAATGCCTTCCATCGCGTAAAAAAGGGGAAATCTATTTCTTTAGAAATACGAGCATATCATAAAAATAGAGATATTTACTATTTGCATGTGACAGCTGTTCCTATCTTTTTAAAGGATCATATTTCTGGAGTTTATTTAATGATTAAAGATATTACGGAAAGCAAACAACAACAGGAACAAATTAATTTTCTAGCATATCATGATACACTAACAGAGCTTGCAAATCGACGTGCATTTCATCAATATGTAGAACAAGCAATTGCGCGATCCAAAATATCAAAAATGCCTTTTGCTGTTATGTTTCTTGACCTAGATCGCTTTAAAGTTATTAACGATACCCTCGGTCATAGGGTAGGCGACCTTCTATTAATTGCAGTAGCAAAAAGACTCGAAAGTATAGCGACACCAAATATGAAGCTTGCCCGATTAGCTGGAGATGAGTTCACAATCCTTATCGAAAATTATAAAAAGAGGCCAGATGTAAAAAAAATAGCTGATACAATTGTAGCAGCCATGAACGAACCATTCGAAATTGAAAATCAACATTTACAAATCTCACCTAGCATCGGGATAGCAATATACCCTGAAGCAGGTGAAGATCCGTTATCGATTTTACAACATGCTGATATGGCCATGTACGAAGCAAAAAATAAAGGGAAAAATGGTAGCTCTCTGTACACGAAAGAATTGTATAAAAAAATGGAACGAAAAGCTCGAATTGAAAAAGATTTACCACTCGCTTTAGTAAACGAAGAATTTTATCTCGTCTATCAACCACAAATTGATATTACGAAGAAAAAGATCATTGGTGCCGAAGCATTGCTACGCTGGAAACACCCACTCCTAGGTGACATTCCGCCATGTGAGTTCATTCCAATTGTAGAGGAAACTCCCCAAGTCATTCCACTTGGTCATTGGGTATTAAATGAATCTTGTCGTCAGCTAAAAATATGGCATACTTTTGGCTACAAAGATTTAAAAATAAGTGTTAACTTATCAGCTAAAGAGTTCCAGCAAAATAATTTAATTGAGAACATTTTACAAATAATAACAGACGTTAAAGTCGATCCAAAAGATGTAACACTTGAGTTAACAGAACGAATTGCAATGATCGATGAAAAAGAAACGTTATCCAAGCTAAAGCAATTAAAGGAATATGGTATTCAAACGTCCATTGATGACTTCGGAACCGGCTATTCTTCTCTTGCTTATTTATCCATTTTCCCTATTGATACATTAAAAGTACCGAGAGAATTTACACAACTCGCCGATCATCGCCCTGAAGAAAGGGCCATCGTTTCCACTATCCTTTCTCTTGCAAATACGTTAAACCTATCTGTCGTTGCTGAAGGAATTGAAACAGAAAAACAACTTAAGTTTCTACAAAAGAACAACTGTAAATATATGCAAGGTTACTATTTCAGCAAACCACTTACTAGTCATCAATTTATAAAATTTCTACAAAAAACACCCAGTATGAATCAATAGCTCATACTGGGTGTTTTATAAAACGAATCATCAATGTGGGATGCCCCACTTTATAGTGTCGGAATTGTTTTCTCGTAATATTCCTCTGCAATCTCTTCATAAAAGGCTGCTGACGTCGTATAAAAATATGGAATTAGCCATAAGAATCCAATCCCGAGTGTAATACAACTTAATATAAACCAACCAATAAAGCTCAGACATAAAATGAAATACTCCATCTTATGCCCATCCATCATACGACGGCTTTCTGTAATCGCTTGATTTATAGAATACTCAGGGTGATCATTTATTATAAAGTACGTCATCGCATAAGAAAATGATTTAATAATGCCTGGGATAATGAACAGTAACGTCCATAAGAAAAGATAAAAATTTACTAATAAATATAATAAAAATGATTTTAAAAATCTCTTTCCCTCTGAAAACCAAATGAACACATTACCGATACTAGCTTGCTTTTCACGAAGGATATTTAAAGCAAGATAATATCCACCTAAAGTTAAAGGCCCAGTAACAAAAAATGTAATGATATTTATTGAAATTGAATTTTTCGTTTCTTTCCAATCAAAAATTGAAGAAAATACCCACTCAATACTAAAACTAAAGGTCGTAAGAAGAATCGAAATCAGTAATGTTGCCCCGACAGCTAATCCCCATTTCCCTTCTAATGAGTCCAGTGCTTCTCCTTTTAAATCACTAATCATGTTTAGCCTCGCCTCCTATACACAATAATTCTATTAGTATAGCATATTCCTACTGCAATTCACCCTTTGAAATGTAGCGATAAAAATGCGCTGTCGTTGTACTCACATACGGACTAAGCCATAGAAAACCTATTCCAAGTGTAAAAATCGCTAAAATAGCCCAACCGATAAAGCTTAGCCATAAAAGAAATAGATCTAATTTGTGCCCCTTCATCAGATTCTTACTTTCTTTCATTGCCTGCGAAACACTATATTCTGGTTTTTCAACCATCACATAATATGTCATCGAATATGAAAAATACAAAATAGCCATTACAACAAACGAAATAGCTAATAAAACAAAGAAAACGATTATGAATGATGGGTTTGCACTCTCATCAAAGAATCCTAATATTCCACATACAATCGTTCCTAGCATTGGAACCCATGTACCTGTATATAACAAAATTGCAAGCATAGCCCACATTGTTTTCATCATTCTTTTAAAACCACGAAACCCTTCAAATAAATAATCAACTCTAGCATCTTCTCGTTTACTTATTTGTAGAAACAAATTTGTATAACCGTATGAGGTAATGCCATAAGCCGCATAACTTAAAATTATCATAAGGCAGTAAAAAAGCCCAAACGTAATAGCAGCTCCAATTGCCATCGTGTCTTCTTCAATGGAACCAGTTGAAATAGACAATAAAAGAACTATTATAACTACTGGAATTAATAGTATAAGCATTACAGCCATTGAAACGACATAACTTATAATATGATATAAAATCGTTGATCCAACACCTAGTCCCCATTTTCCTTTTAAAGATTGCAATGCTTCTCGTTTCATTTCACCAATCATTTATTCATCTCCTTTATAAATTGTTGTACATTCTCTACTTATACGAGCACTGATATAATTATACCATTTTTGTAAAATTATCCATAAAATCCATAAAAAAATCCGTAAAGGCAAAGCCTTTACGAATTTTTATTTCATATCGGAAACGTTTAAACGGTTCACAGCACGTTGTAATGCCATTTCTGCACGTTTAAAGTCAACATGTGCTTGTTTATCTTGCAGACGTTGCTCAGCACGACGCTTCGCTTCATTTGCACGATGGATATCGATATGGTTTGCTTCTTCAGCAGATGATGATAATACAGTTACTTTATCTGGACGAACTTCGATAAAGCCACCACTTACTGCTACATAATCAGTGTGTCCACCATTTTTCAGACGAACTGCACTAATTTTTAATGGTGCAACAGTTGGAATGTGACCTGGTAAAATCCCCATTTCCCCACTCTCTGCTTTTACACTTACCATTTCTACTTCTTTTTCGTAAACCGGTCCATCAGGAGTTACAATACTGACTGGAAATGTCTTCATACTTCGTCCCTCCTAAGGCCTTACGCCATCATTTTCTTCGCGTTTTCAATAACTTCTTCAATGCCACCAACTAAGCGGAATGCATCTTCTGGAAGGTCATCATATTTTCCTTCTAGAATTTCTTTGAAACCACGAACTGTGTCTTTTACAGGTACGTAAGAACCTTTTTGACCTGTAAACTGCTCCGCTACGTGGAAGTTTTGAGATAAGAAGAATTGAATACGACGAGCACGATGTACAACTAACTTATCTTCTTCAGATAACTCATCCATACCTAAGATAGCGATGATATCTTGAAGCTCTTTGTAACGTTGTAAAGTTTGCTGTACTTGACGAGCCACTTCATAATGCTCTTCTCCTACGATTTCTGGAGAAAGTGCACGAGATGTAGATGCTAATGGATCTACGGCTGGGTAAATACCCATTTGTGTTAAACGACGCTCTAAGTTTGTTGTTGCATCTAAGTGAGCGAACGTTGTAGCTGGTGCTGGGTCAGTATAGTCATCGGCTGGTACATATACCGCTTGGATAGACGTGATAGACCCTTTATTTGTAGATGTAATACGCTCTTGTAATTGACCCATTTCTGTTGCAAGTGTTGGTTGGTAACCTACCGCAGATGGCATACGGCCAAGAAGGGCAGATACTTCAGAACCTGCTTGCGTGAAACGGAAGATATTATCGATGAACAGAAGTACGTCTTGTCCTTGCTCATCACGGAAATATTCAGCCATTGTTAAGCCTGTTAATGCAACACGTTGACGTGCTCCAGGTGGCTCGTTCATTTGTCCGAATACCATCGCAGTTTTCTTAATTACGCCAGAATCGCTCATTTCGTGGTATAAGTCATTACCCTCACGAGTACGCTCACCTACACCAGCGAATACAGAGATACCACCGTGCTCTTGTGCGATGTTGTTGATTAACTCCTGAATTAATACTGTTTTACCTACACCGGCACCACCGAATAGACCGATCTTACCACCCTTAATGTAAGGAGCAAGTAAGTCTACTACTTTAATACCAGTTTCAAGAATTTCTACTTTAGTAGATAACTCTTCGAATGCAGGTGCTTGACGGTGAATTGGATCACGGCGTACATCCGCAGGAACCTCACCATCTAAGTCAATAGCATCACCTAATACGTTAAATACGCGACCAAGTGTTGCATCACCAACTGGTACAGAGATTGCTTTACCAGTATCTTCTACTTCTGTGCCACGAACAAGTCCATCTGTGGAAGACATCGCAACTGTACGAACTGTATCATCACCTAAATGAAGTGCAACTTCAAATGTTAAGTTAAGTTCACCGTTTTCGTTGCTCTGTTTTACCGTAAGGGCGTTGTAGATTTCTGGTAGCTTTCCGCCATCAAACTTAACGTCTACAACCGGACCCATGATTTGCGTAACGCGCCCTTTATTCATCGGGTTCCCTCCTAGCTTTCTTTTAATTAGCCAACTTTCTACGAGCAGCTAGCTTTTAATTTTTTATTGGTTTATAAGCTTACGCGGCTCTTTTGAATGAGCCGCTTCCGCTTTTTATTGAATCGAGCTCCGGTGGCTAGAAGGGTCGGCCATTTCACTCCTTCCTACGAGGCAAAGAACGCCTCTTTGTCAGGAGTTCCAATGCCCTCCCCTTCTGGACAAGCCACCTACGCTTTTTATTACTACTCTAACGCTGCTGCTCCACCAACGATTTCCGTAATTTCTTGCGTAATCGCTGCCTGACGCGCACGGTTGAATGAAAGTGTAAGTGAATCGATAACTTCCATTGCGTTGTCTGTAGCACTCTTCATTGCTGTCATACGCGCTGCGTGCTCACTTGCTTTACCGTCTAGTAATGCACCGTACACTAAGCTTTCTGCGTATTGTGGCAATAGTACTTTTAAAATTTCTTCTTCAGAAGGTTCGAATTCATAAGCTGTCGTCGGTTTATCAGACGCCACATCAGTAAGCGGTAAAATTTTATTTTCCGTTACTTCTTGTGAAATTTTACTTACGTAATGGTTGTAGTAAATATACAGCTCATCATAAGCACCATCTGCGAACATCGCAATTGCTCGAGAAGCAAGGTCTTTAATATCAGTGAATGATGGGTGATCAGATAATCCAACTACTTCATCAATGATGTTAAAGCCGCGACGTTTTAAATAATCACGTCCTAGTCGTCCAAGCACAATAATTGAATATTGGTTTGAATCCATATTATGACGTTCACGAATTACGTTACTTACTGTACGTAATACGTTACTGTTATAACCACCTGCTAGTCCGCGATCAGATGTAATAACGATGTATCCTGTACGCTTTACAGGACGCGCATTTAGCATTGGATGATTAATTCCTTTACTTCCTTGCGCAATGCTCGCTACTACTTCTTGAATCTTTTCCATATACGGAACGAAAGATTTAGCATTTTGCTCTGCACGGTTTAACTTAGATGCAGATACCATCTCCATCGCTTTCGTAATTTGACTCGTTTTCTTTGTCGAGTTAATCTTCGCTTTTATATCGCGTAAAGATGCCACAGGTTTTCACCACCTTTTTTCCGGAAGTTGGCACGATTAGTAAGAATCCTCTTCCTAATCTACGTTGCAAGATATTCTTGCTCATGATTGAAGGAAAAGAATAGGTGCACCTACTCTTTTCCTTTCACAACCGTCGGCAATCCCAAAGCCCGAGATGCCTTTATATTATCTAGCTCCAGCGGCTTGAATGCTCGGTGGCTTCACTTCTTCCTACGAGGCAAAGACCGCCTCTTCGTCAGAAGCTCCATCCCCCTCACATTCAGGACGAGCCGCTTCCGCTTTTATTTATTATTCAGAAGCTACGAATACTTTTTTAAATCCATTAATTGCTGCTGCAAATTTGTCGTCATCCGCAAGTTTCTTAGTTGTGCGGATTTCTTCTAATAAGTCAGTCGCATTAGAATCTAACCAAGCATGGAATTCTTCTTCGAAACGAGTGATATCTACTACTGGGATATCATCTAGGAATCCACGTGTTAAAGCGTAAAGAATGATAACTTGTTTCTCTACACGTAACGGTTTGTGTAATCCTTGTTTTAATACCTCAACAGTACGAGCACCACGGTTTAGTTTCGCTTGAGTTGCTTTATCTAGGTCAGAACCGAACTGAGCGAACGCCTCTAACTCACGGTAAGATGCAAGGTCAAGACGAAGTGTACCTGATACTTTACTCATTGCTTTAATCTGAGCAGATCCACCTACACGAGATACAGAAGTACCCGCATCGATCGCTGGACGTACGCCAGAGAAGAATAGGTCAGATTGTAAGAAGATTTGTCCATCCGTAATCGAGATTACGTTTGTTGGGATGTAAGCTGATACGTCCCCTGCTTGTGTTTCGATGAAAGGTAGTGCAGTTAAAGAACCGCCGCCTTTTGCATCACTTAATTTTGCTGCACGCTCTAATAAGCGAGAATGTAAGTAGAATACATCCCCTGGGTAAGCTTCACGACCTGGAGGACGACGTAATAGTAATGACAGCTCACGGTAAGCTGCTGCTTGTTTTGATAAGTCATCATATACTACTAATACGTGTTTACCATTGTACATGAACTCTTCACCCATTGTTACACCAGCGTAAGGAGCTAGGTATAATAATGGAGCTGGTTGAGAAGCAGATGCAGTTACAACGATTGTGTACTCTAATGCACCATGCTTACGTAGTGTTTCTACTACGTTACGTACAGTTGATTCTTTTTGTCCGATAGCTACATAAATACAAATCATATCTTCATCTTTTTGGTTAATGATTGTATCTAGTGCAACTGCTGTTTTACCTGTTTGACGGTCACCGATGATTAACTCACGTTGACCACGGCCAATTGGTACAAGAGCGTCGATCGCTTTAATACCTGTTTGAAGTGGCTCATGAACAGATTTACGATCCATTACACCTGGTGCTGGACTTTCGATTGGACGAGTGTTTGTTGTATTGATTGGGCCTAAACCATCAACTGGTTGACCTAATGGGTTTACAACACGACCAATTAGTTCTTTTCCTACTGGTACTTGCATGATGCGACCAGTACGACGAACTTCGTCACCTTCACGGATTTCTGTGTAAGGTCCTAAAATGATAATACCTACGTTGTTTTCCTCTAAATTTTGTGCTAGTCCCATAACGCCGTTAGAGAACTCTACAAGTTCACCAGCCATAACGTTATCAAGACCATGAGCACGCGCGATACCGTCACCAACTTGGATAACTGTACCAACATCACTAACTTCGATTTCAGACTGATAGTTCTCGATTTGTTGCTTTATCAGTGCGCTAATTTCTTCAGCTCTGATGCTCATGTGCTTCACCCCTATCTATTCTTCATTAATTCACGCTGAATACGTGCTAATTTTCCTTGTAAACTTCCGTCATAAATGCGATTTCCAATACGTACTTTAATGCCGCCTAGTAAATCTTCATCTACAACATTTTTTACGCGAATTGCATCTTTTCCTGTTCTCTTTGCAAATGCTTCTGCAATGTTAAGCTTCTCTTCTTCTGATAGAAGACGAGTAGAATATACAGTTGCGTCCGCTACGTTACGTTCTTCATTAGCAAGAACAACATATTCATCTGCAATTTCAGGTAAGATATCAATGCGCTTGTTATCAATTAAAATGTATAACGTATTTAAAATAGATTCAGAAACAGACCCGAATACGTTTGCAAGAAACGTTTTCTTTTGTTCCTTTGAAATGTTCGGTTGCGTTAAAAAGCTATGTAGTTCTCCGTTCTTTACATAAACGTTTTGTACAAGGCGTAATTCCTCTTCAAACATTTCTAATACGTGTTTTTCTTTAGCAATTTTAAAAAGAGCGACAGCATAACGTTTTGCTACAATCCCATTGCTCATCGCGCTTCTCCTACTTCTTTAATATAATCGCGAATTAACTTCACTTGATCTTCTTCTTTTAATTCTTTTTCAATTACTTTAGAAGCAATTTGAACAGATAAAGAAGCAACTTGTTCTTGTAAAGCAGCAATCGCTTGCTCTTTTTCGCGTTGAATTTCTTGTACAGCAGATGCTTTAATTGATTCTGCTTCTTCTTTCGCAGCAGCAACAATAGCATCTTTTTGATCTACAGCTTGTTTTTTCGCTCTTTCGATTAACTCTTGTGCTTCAACACGTGATTGTTTTAACATTTCACGTTGTTCTTCTACTAACTTCTTCGCTTCAGCGTTACTTCTTTCTGCAGCGTCGATTTCATTAGTAACATGCTCTTCACGTTCTTTCATAATCCCCATTAAAGGACCCCACGCGAATTTGCGTAGCATTACTAATAGAAGTAAGAAAATGAACAATGTATAAGCAATCGTTCCAAATGGAATGGCAGCCCCTAATAATAAAGTTGGCACAAGGATTCACTCCCTTCAAAATATCTAAATTGATCATATGAAAAAAAAAGACATACGTTTCGTTCATAAAGCAATGGCGAAGAAAGTTCGGAAAAACACTCTTCGCCATCTATGTAAGGGGAGTCTCCCTTATTTGTTCATTACGATGAATGCAATAACTACACCGATGATTGGAAGTGCCTCAACTAAAGCAACCCCGATGAACATAATTGTTTGAAGTGCGCCTTTTAATTCTGGTTGACGAGCAACACCTTCGATTGTACGTGATACGATAAGACCGTTACCAATACCTGCACCTAATGCTGATAAACCAATTGCAATTGCAGCTGCGATTACACCTAAACTCATTTAATTTGTCCTCCTTTGTATTATAAAAAAATAAATTTTTTCTTACTTAAATTATATTAATGGTCATGACTTACTTTATGAGCCATATAAACCATCGTTAACATAACGAAAATAAATGCTTGGATTGATCCAACGAATACACTGAATCCCATCCATGCTAACATCGGTACAAGTGCACCTAATGCTCCAAGGAATGATGCTCCGCCCAACTTAGCAAGTAATCCTAATAAGATCTCACCTGCATAAATGTTACCAAATAAACGAAGACCTAACGTTAATGTGTTAGCAAACTCCTCAATAACCTTTAATGGGAATAAGAATTTCATAGGTTGGAAATAACCTTTTACGTATTCTTTCGTACCCTTCATCTTAATTCCATAATAATGGGTGAGGGTAACTACCATCACGGCTAATGTTAATGTAACTGCTGGATCAGACGTTGGTGATCTCCACCATGCAATATGTTCACCAGCTTCAGTTGCTGAATACATGAATGGTAAACCAAGGAAGTTCGATACGATGATAAACATGATAAGCGTAACGCCAAGCGTTAAGAAACGTCCACCTGTTTTCCAGTCCATCGTACTATTGATAATCCCTTTCACGAAGTCAAACACCCATTCCATGAAGTTTTGCATTCCTGTTGGGCGAAGGGCTAAGCTGCGAGTTCCGATAACAGCGATTAAGAAAACAATAACTGCTGCTACAGTAACCATCATAACTGATGACAAATCGAACGTTAAACCTAGAAATTCAACTAATTTACCGTGTTCCACTAGTAATTCACCTCTCTTCCCTGCTCTTATACTCTAAATAAAGAAAATCTATGATCATGACAAGGTATCCTGTCAGCAATCCTACACCTAAGCCCCACATCGCAATTAACTCTTGATATTTGGCTGCAAATAAAATTAATAACCCAATCGTGGCGAATCTTGAATATGTACTTACCGCTGTCGCCTTAAACTTCACGTTTTCTCCATTTGTCACGCGATCCAACAGCTTGTCTGTTCTACGTGCAATGATGCGCAAACTAAGAAAACTGAAAATCGTCCCGATAATCAGTCCAAGAAATACATCCTTGTAAGAGGTGAATCCCCATCCTAGCACTAGAAGCGCAAGCAAGTAGTACATATATTTCTTTTGTCTTTGGACAAGTCCATGTACGTCTATCATCATTGCTCTCCCGAATAGTAATGTCGAATGAGTCGAATCATTGCGTATACCCCTGTTCCTAATCCGAGTAATAACCCTATAATAAGAAACAATGGAAACGTTCCAACCTTATTATCAATCCACTGCCCACCAAAGATCCCAACAAGAATAGAACCGACTAACTGAGCAAGAATACCTGACATTAAAGCATAAGCTTTTATATGGCTGCGATCGTTTTTTTGCAAGGATTCATCCCTCCAATATGTAACCCTCATTCACGATGTGTTAATAATAACTCATTTTTTTGCATAAATCCTATACAAAATAAAAAGTTTACATTTTCGTCACGGAATAGATGTATTTTTGTCACTGAAAGCCCTACCATCTATCCCCGTTGTTAGCATACAATAGGGTATTAACAGTGTCAACGAGAAATCGTAAAAAATCAAAAAATTTGAGTATTAGTCATTTCCTCCCAAAAATGAAAACGTTCCCCTTCTAAATACTGGTTAGAGATATGCAATTTCTAACAGTTTTCTCTTTATAATAGAAGGAAATGTTCACAAGTTTGTCACTATTATATTTTTACGATATAACGCTTTCCTTCCATAATATAGTGCTCTTTAGACGTAAGACTTCTATATTATATGTGATGTGTATGCAACTTATGTTGTATATACTATGTATATTTATCCTCTCCCCTCCCCCTACTTGCTTACATCAAAAAAAGACGAGCTGAGGAATCCCCCTGCTCGTCAGTTGTCTTACTTCGTTCCGAATAAACGGTCACCAGCATCACCAAGACCTGGTACTACATATCCGTGGTCATTTAATTTCTCATCTAATGCTGCTACATAAATATCAACATCAGGATGTTCTTCTTGTACTACTTTTACTCCTTCTGGAGCTGCAACGATACACATTAATTTAATTTGTTTTGCGCCGCGCTTTTTCAGAGAGTTAATTGCTTCAGCTGCAGAACCACCTGTTGCTAGCATCGGATCTAGTACGATAAAGTCACGCTCTTCTACATCCGTTGGAAGTTTCACATAGTATTCTACCGGTTGCAATGTTTTAGGGTCGCGGTATAAGCCAACGTGTCCTACTTTTGCTGCTGGAATTAATTTCAGAATTCCATCAACCATTCCTAAACCTGCACGTAAAATCGGAATTAAACCAAGTTTTTTACCAGCGATCACTTTTGTTGTCGCTTTGCTTACAGGCGTCTCAATTTCAATGTCTTTAAGTGGAAGGTCGCGAGTAATTTCAAAAGCCATTAAGCTTGCTACTTCGTCCACTAATTCACGAAAATCTTTCGTACCTGTATTCTTGTCGCGAATATATGTAATCTTATGTTGAATTAACGGGTGATCAAATACATACAGTTTTCCCATGTGAATCTCTCCTTTAGATGATATTCATGCGTTTGCACGCTTTTTTACACTATTTACGATTGTAAAGAAAACGCTACTAATATTCAAGGGCAAATTTGGAAAAGTCATGATTTCCGATGAATCTATCTAGTATCTTTACCAATTATGGGAGCTGTATCCTTCATTATATCGCCAAAATTTATTCATCATTTGTATACATACTTAAAGAACAATATATGTCCACAAAAAAGACTGCTAAAACAATTATGTCTCAGCAGCCTTCTTCAATCTATTATAGATCTGTGTACATTGGGAATTTGCTCGTTAACGCTTCTACACGCTTACGTGCTTCTTCTAATGCAGCTTCATTTTCATGATTTTTTAATGTGTAAGCAATAAGTGACGCAATTTCATCCATTTCTTCTAAACCGAAACCACGAGATGTTACAGCTGCTGTACCGATACGTACACCACTTGTTACAAATGGGCTTGCTGTTTCAAATGGAATTGTATTTTTGTTCACTGTAATACCAACTTCGTCCAATACGTGCTCTGCTACTTTACCTGTGATTTCTAGGTTACGAACATCAATTAGGATTAAGTGATTGTCTGTTCCACCAGAAACAAGTGTAAGTCCTTCTTTTTGAAGACCTTCAGCTAAGCGGTTCGCATTGTTAATGATATTTTGTGCATATGTTTTGAAATCATCTTGAAGTGCTTCACCAAACGCAACAGCTTTTGCAGCGATTACGTGCATAAGTGGACCACCTTGAATACCAGGGAAGATTGATTTATCAATTTGTTTTGCAAATTGCTCTTCACATAAAATCATACCACCACGTGGACCACGTAATGTTTTATGTGTTGTTGTTGTAACGAAATGTGCATGTGGCACTGGATTTGGATGTAAACCAGCCGCTACTAAACCTGCGATATGTGCCATATCAACCATTAAGTATGCGCCCACTTCATCTGCAATCTCACGGAATCGTTTGAAATCGATAACACGAGGGTATGCACTTGCACCTGCAACGATTAATTTTGGTTTATGTTCTTTCGCTTTTGCTAATACATCATCGTAATTAATACGGTGAGATTCAGCATCCACGCCATACTCTACGAAATTATATTGTACTCCACTGAAGTTAACAGGGCTTCCGTGTGTTAAGTGACCACCATGAGATAAATTCATACCAAGTACTGTATCGCCTTGCTCTAAAATCGTGAAGTATACTGCCATGTTCGCTTGTGCACCAGAATGCGGTTGAACATTTACGTGCTCTGCGCCGAAAATTTCTTTCACGCGATCACGTGCGATATCTTCTACTACGTCTACATGTTCACAACCACCATAGTAACGTTTCCCAGGATATCCTTCAGCATACTTATTCGTTAAAACAGAACCTTGCGCCTCCATTACTGCTTCACTTACGAAGTTTTCCGAAGCAATTAACTCAATCTTCGAACGCTGTCTTCCTAGTTCTGCCTCAATTGCAGCAAATACCTTTTCATCTTGACGTTTTAAATGATCCACCAAAATCCCCCTTTTCTGAACGAATTACATCGATTCCCAACAGTTTTTTCTTATTTATTCAGAAAAAACGAAAATTCAGGTTGTAATTCTTTCGAACCTTCATGTTTTCAACTACATTCTAACATGACTTTCTATATCATAAAAGAAAAAAAAGACCGAAAATCGGTCTTTTCTTTCTTCTATAATAAAGTCAGACAACATACCTTATTCATAACTTTAACGGCAAGTGATAGTCTCTTCCTTCGCCGCATAAACAGCACGTGCTCCACCAATTAGCTTTCCACGTGTTGTTGCCATCGTTACATGTGCACTTCCAATTTCCTTCACACTAGTACGAACCGGAACAGCTACGTGCTTTAAATGCATACCGATAAATGTATCACCAATATCCATTCCCGCATCTGCTTTAATAAACTCAATTACTACCGGATCTTTCAAATTGTGATAAGCATATGTTGCTAATGCACCACCTGCTGATCTAACAGGCGTAACTGTTACAATTTCAAATTGATATTTCATCGCCAACTCTTTCTCAACTACTAAAGCACGGTTTAAATGCTCACAACATTGAAACGCCAACTCAATACCTGTTTGTTCTTGAAATTGTTTTAACTCAGAAAAAATCGCCTCTGCTACTTCCATCGTTCCTGATGTCCCAATTCTTTCTCCTAGCACTTCGCTCGTACTACACCCCACTACAAAAATTTGACCACTTTGTAATGAAGCTTGTTCTTGGAAATCAGAAAGCGAAATTTGTAGCTGTTCTCTTACCTTTACGATTTCTGTCATTACGCCTCTTCCTTTCACAGGTTGGTTCACCAAATTATATTTCCTACTGCTTCTAGTTAGAATCTATTACTTTGCTTCGTATGTTTTAATTTTTCCTACGCGGTTTTCGTGACGGCCGCCTTCAAATTCAGTTGTTAACCAAATTTTTGCGATGTCACGTGCTAGACCAGCACCAATTACACGCTCGCCCATTGCTAACATGTTTGTATCGTTATGCTCTCTCGTTGCTCTCGCACTGAAAGTATCATGAACTAACGCACAACGAATACCATTTACTTTGTTTGCAGCAATTGACATACCGATGCCTGTCCCACAAACTAAAATACCACGATCTACTTCGCCATTTGCTACCATTTCCGCTGCTGGAAACGCAAAATCAGGGTAATCAACAGAACCAGCTTCACATTCACAACCTAAATCAATATATTCAATATTTAACTCTTCTAATAAACTTACAAGTTCTTTACGGATATTCATACCGCCGTGATCAGATGCTACTACTACTTTCATTTTTACCCCTCCAAAGTTTCAATCCATTATCTTCATTCTCACTTAATCCTTTAATGGGACGAAGTGATCTCCAATATCGTATTATACACGAAACATCAACCTTCTGAATGTTTTTTCAGTAAAGTTTGTACAAGTTTTTCCATCTCTTCTAATGTTTCTTTATAAATAGAGAGAGATCCGCCGAATGGATCTGAAATATCCTTACTCATCCCCTCAGTTAGTCCATATAATGTATCTACTTTCCCTTCAACACTCGGATAATGCCCAAGGATAATTTCCTTATGGTTTTCCGTCATTGTTACTATAATATCTGCCCAATCAATTAAGGCTTCGTTTACCTGCTGTGAAGCATGATCGATTGCAATTCCCTTTTCAGCTAAAGCTTCTTTTGCATGTACCGACGCATCACTTCCAGGATAGGCGAAAACACCAGCAGATTGCACTTCAAACTTACCTTCTCCATAATGGCGCAGTAACGCCTCAGCCATCGGACTACGGCATGTATTTCCAGTGCAAACAAATAATACTCGTTTCATCTAAACCCACCCCTTTTCTCTATTTCCTTCCTTTTATCATAGCGTACATTACAATAGAACAAAAGAAATGTGAATATACGAAAGGCGCATTTCTCTTATATTTTTTCTAAGAAAAATGCGCCTTATCCACATATATGTGAAACCCTATTTCCAAGTGCCCAAAGTATTTTACCATATATAAGGAACAGACTACAAAACAAAATAAGGAATCCATTTCATACGAAACGGATTCCTTTCATGTGATAATTATTTCATTGTAACTTTCATTACTTCTGTTGAACCTTTTGTAGCAGTTACACCTACAGTTGTCTTAATAGACTCAGCTGCATCTGTGTTTGTAATAACGATTGGAGTAATTGTGCTTTTCGCTTTTTCACGAATTAATTCTAAGTCGAATGAGATTAATTTATCTCCAGCTTTTACAGCTTGTCCTTCAGAAACGTGAGCTTCGAAACCTTCACCTTCCATTTTTACAGTTTCTAATCCAACGTGGATTAAAATTTCTGTACCGTTTTTCGCTTTAATTCCAATTGCATGTTTCGTGTGGAATAATTGTACGATTTCGCCATCAACTGGAGATACAACTACACCTTCAGTAGGATCGATTGCAACACCGTCACCCATCATACGACCAGCGAATACTGGATCTGGTACTTCTTCAATATTTTTCACTGCTCCAGTTAATGGAGCTACGATTGTTTCTTCATTTGTTTTTGAACCAAGACCGAATAATTTTTTAAACATAGGATAGTCCTCCTTATAATTTACCTAAAAGTTTATAGGGCAATCTCTATTAAAGATCAGAATAAACGTAAGACCTCATACTTCGAATATTATACTGTAAAAACGCTTTCGAAATAAATTACGTCATTACTACTAGACTCTTATTGTAGCGTCTCACAAAATTCCAGTCAATTCTGATTGTCTGAATAACAATAAGAAGTTAACTTCTACTTATATTTTCTCTTTTTTTACCCAACTTGTCTAGAGGTCTTTACTACATTTTATTTTTTGTTGTTAATTTGTAAAATTTTTTTCAAACTTTTTTCGAAATCCACTTGACTAAAGTAAGTAACTATTTTATTATTACTTACGTAAGGTAAGTTAATAACTTTTAGGAGGTTTTCAAAAATGATGGATTTCGGTCTTCTTATTATTCGTCTTATTATAGGTATTACATTCATGGGTCATGGTGCTCAAAAATTATTTGGTTGGTTCGGCGGTTACGGTTTAAAAGGAACAGGTGGCTGGATGGAATCAATCGGTTTACGCCCTGGTGTATTTATGGCATTTATGGCTGGCGCAACTGAATTATTAGGTGGTTTCTTATTCGCATCAGGTATTTTCACTGCAATCGGTTCATTATTTATCGTTGGAACAATGTTAATGGCGATATTCACTGTTCATGGAAAAAACGGTTACTGGGTAACTCAAAATGGATATGAATATAACTTAATGTTAATCGCTGTTGCTATCGGTGTAGCTTTAATCGGTCCTGGCGCATACGTTTTACTATAATTTTTATCTTGAATTCGAGATTATTTAGGTGGAACTTACTTCATTGTGGTTGAAGTAAGTTCTTTTTATGTAATAAAAATATTATTTTCAGCAGGAGTTTTCCACTAACATCTTGTAAACAAACAATAAGTCGTCATATTTAGAAAGGGGATTTCAATCATGTTATCCATTAATCCAAATGAACAATCGGAAAAAGAGAATTACAAATTATTAACGGGAAGTATCATCCCACGCCCTGTCGCATTTGTTACTTCTGTAACAAAAGACGGCGTATTAAACGGCGCACCATATAGTTACTTCAACATCGTTGCTGCAAATCCACCACTTATTTCAGTTTCTGTACAACGAAAAGCTGGAGAAAGAAAGGACACTTCCCGAAACGCAATTGAAAAAGGGGAATTTGTCGTACATATCTCTGATGAATCATACGTAGCGGCAATTAACGAAACAGCAGCTAATCTCCCTCCAAATGAAAGTGAAATTGAACTAGCAAAATTAACACCAATTGAAAGTGATGTCATCTCCGTTCCAGGTGTAAAAGAAGCAAATATTCGAATGGAATGCGTACTAGAACGCGCAATCCCTCTCGGCGGAACAGAAGACTCACCGGCTTGCGATCTACTAATCGGACGCGTCGTTCGTTTCCACGTCGCAGACCACCTATACGAAAATGGACGCATTCATGCAGAAGGACTAAAACCAGTAAGCCGCCTAGCAGGACACAACTACGCAAAACTAGGAGAACAATTTGAATTAGTGAGGCCAGTTTAAAAGCGGAAGCGGCTCGCTCAGAATCGCAGGACATTAGAACTCTCGACCTTGAAGCGCTTTTTGCTTCGAGCGAGAGAGTGAAATGGCCGGAGATTCTAGCCGCTGGAGCTGGATAATAGCTAAAAGTGGAGGCGACTCGTTCAGCTCTGACCAGTTAAGGTTCTTAGATGCGAAGATCTGGCCACTGGAACTGGATAGGAAGCGTCCCCTCAGAATGGAAGTAACAATAATATAAAAAGGTGTACCAAATTAATTTGGTACACCCCTTTCATAGAAGAAGAAAAATAATTTTTCAGTATTGGTCATCGACCTCTTTTACCATTATTGGTCATCGGTAAAAAGTAACAGTGTGATCGGTTATTGGATGATTGGTTGTCCTTTGGCCATCACAAATCTCATTTTTACAAAAGTGGTCTTCTTCTATGCCTTGAAGCAGAGTCTCACCACTTCAAGGTTTAAAAGTATTTTTCACCATCAAAGTCTAGTTCAATGGCATAGTTTTTCGCATTAATTAAGTTAGATAACCTATTAGCTTGTCTCTCTAACTCTAAACCTTTTACACGATATACTTCTGGATCAAACATGGCTACTTTTACAAGCGATGATGTTTCACCGTAAGAATATACATGTTCTTCTTTCTTACTCACGCCAAACTCTTTACACTTTCGAGCTTTTGCACGTAACTGCGTTGCAAGTTCTATCGCTTCAACAATCGTTATATTCTCTCCGTTGAAATTCACTTCATTTCGGATATTTGCTTCATACATTAATTTATCTAAAAGACGAAAATCAGCGCGAACTTCATCAAGTTCCTGTTCAACTTGTACCAATGTACGCGTCTGTTTTGGAAGTATATCACCTTTTTCAATTTCAACAAATCCAATTTGGTTCATCTCTTCTTCTAATTCATGTATTCTTTTCGATAATACACTTTTTAATTTTACAGCTTCTGCCAAAGAAATGTTAGACATAGTATCCCCCTTATATCTCTTCTTTCTGCTCCTCTAAAGTAGGTACTTTCTCTTTTTTCGGTTTCCCAAGCTTAATTACGAAGAAGTAAAGGGAAAGCAATGTAATAAGAAAAACAATTAAAAACGGGTATGGAGAATAAAAAGCACGCGCTGCCTCCGTTTTCCCCGCAACAAACTTCAATGACTCAATATCTAAAAACTCAGCAAACATTTGTACACCGAGCATACTAAACCAAAAAACAAAAAAACTAATAATAACACCAAAAACTTGCTTCAACCTCGTCATCCATCTCATCCTTTCTATATTGTAATTTTTTAGCGCAATCAGTATAGTACAAACAAAACTATGCACAGAAAGGAACTATCCTATCATTCGCGAATTAATTTAATCCAACCTAAAACTGAAATTTGTAAAATAATACCCCAAATAATAAGCAGTCGTAACCATCTCGGAAAAAAAGTTACAAATCGAATATACCATTCCAATAACTTGTTCATAACGCCCTCCCCCTAAAATTATATAGGAAAAAGGAGATATAATCCAAATCCAACCAAAATGATACCACCTACTATCTCGCCATATGTACCGAGCATATCTTTCGCATGTCTCCCAATGAATAGACCAATCCACGCTAATAACATACTAACAAATCCAAAAAGTAATATCGTAATAATTGTCTGCGCCCCATAAATACCAAGACTAAGACCTACTGAAAAACTGTCTATACTAACCCCAAATGCAAATACGAATAAACTAATTCCAATAGGGGCCGTTCGAGTCTCTTCATTCTCCAAGATAGATGAATATACAATATAAAATCCTAATCCGATTAATAAAATAGCACCAGCAAAATGTGCAATGTCTCCATACTGTTCTGATAAAAAACGACCTAATACCATCCCTATAAATGGCATGATAATATGAAATATCCCTATCGTCACACCGATATACAGGATTTGTCTTATCTTTAAGGTCATCATTCCCATCCCAAGACTTACCGAGAACGCATCCATCCCTAAGGCGAATGCCATAATTATTAAAGGTATTAGCTGTTCAAACGTCATTCATGTCCCTCCTCGGACGTGCTACTTCAAAATATGCTTATCCGAGGAGAAATATTCTGTTTGCTAATCGTACCTTATCATTCGGTAATAATTTGATGTCCTGCCGCTTTTGTTAATCGATTCATAATAGCATTCCCTATTCCTTCATTCGGGAATGATTCACTAAAAATAACATCCACTTCACTTGCATCAAACGTTCTAAGTACATCATATAATTTAGTCGCAACGCTAGCTAAATCGCTTCGAACACCACAAGACAATACAACATCCGCGTTATATACGTGCTGATACTCTTCTGTCGTTAATACACCGACTTTGAATCCTTCTTCCTTCTTCTCATCCGCAAGGCGTTGAATAAATTCACGTGAACCTTCAACAATACTTAGCGGCGCTTTCGGTGCATAATGTGTATATTTCATTCCAGGTGATTTCGGTTTTTCCTTCTCATCCTTTAAAGCCGGATCTAAAGAAACCGTGCCGATTACCGATTCTAATTGTTCTTTCGTAATCCCACCTGGGCGTAATATCGTTGGAACAGCGCTCGTACAATCAATTACAGTCGATTCAACACCTACTCCGGTTGCACCACCATCTACAATACCTGCGATTTTCTCATTTAAATCTTCATATACGTGAGATGCTAACGTCGGACTTGGACGACCTGAACGATTTGCACTAGGTGCTGCAACAGGTACATTTGCCTCTTCAATAAGAGCAAGGGCTACTGGATGATCAGGCATTCTTACTCCAACCGTATTAAGTCCTGCCGTTACCTTCTCTGAAATTCCTTCTTTTCTAGGTAAAATAATTGTTAAAGGGCCCGGCCAAAAATGCTCCATTAACGTTTCTGCAACTGGCGGAATTTCCTTCACAATCCCATCTAACTGCGATTTTGTACCGATGTGGACAATAAGTGGATTATCACTCGGTCTTCCTTTCGCCTCAAAAATTTTCGCAATCGCTTCATCATTCATCGCGTTTGCACCTAGTCCATATACCGTTTCTGTAGGGAAGGCAATCGCCTCATTTTCCCTTAATAATTTTGCTGCTTCTTGTAACTGTGGATAATATTTTTTTCTTTCCACAACATTATCCACAACCCACATATTTGTATGCATTTTTTCCCACGTCCTTTTCTACCCTGAAATACTTGTCTATTTTTAGTTTACTATGAGATTTATCCAAAAGACAAACAAGGTTTATCCACAAAATGTGGATAAACCTAATTAATCCGTGGATAACTTTGTGAATAGCTGACAATTTAGTATTATTGCATTTGGCTCTTTTATATTTTTACAAAAGTGTTCTAACTGTCGAATTCCCTCTGGTACGTTCTCTTTCTCTATCGTAACAAAGTCAAAAAACTGAAAGATCGTTATAGATTGTGGATGATTTGTTAGTAAGTACAATTGTCGAATATTTTTTTCTTTCATATACTGCAAAAACATTTCAAAAAAATATAAGAAAGTCTGTTTATCCACATTAGGTGTGAATAAACAAGAACGAATCAGTGCGTTTTCTTCACTTTGTTCATATCCAATGACTGCCCGTATTTCTTCCGCCTCTTCCAAAATCATAAACTGCGCGTACAACTCATTTATTTTATCATCTTTTTTATTAGCTTGTCCGAAAAAAGAATGCAATCTTTCCACATCTGCCTTCGTCGCAAAATATACCTTCTTCATAATAAATCCCTCCTCTTTTTTATATATGAGAAGGGATTTACAAATAGTACTATTTAGAGAATAAAGATGTAAAAGCTTCTACAATAAATAACTTAACTTCCGGCTTTTCTTCTTCCTCCTCTACTTTTACATACTCATTTCGCTTTTCTTGTTTTTGTTCCACAGGTTTCTCCACTTTTTCCACAGTTTTTGTTTCCTCTTTACTTACAGGTTGTTCTTCTACTTTCGTTTCATTTTTTACTACTTTCTTTTCAGAAGCTGTTACTTTTTTTGCGACTTCCTGCTTTACAACTTTCTTTTCCTTCACCTCATCTCCTTTTTTCTCTTCTGCATTTACTACTTCTTCATCATCTATTTGTTTCACTTGCTCCTCTTCAGGAGATTCAGCCTTCACAACATGTTCTTCTTTCCTTACAGCTGTACCACTTGAAAAATCTAAGAAACACATCGGTGGAAATAGTACACACCACCAGTTTGCCCCTTCACCTTCCCCAATTGTAATTAAGACTGCTTCATATTCCCCTGCCGGATAAATAAAATTCCCATATACCTTTGTAGGAAACTTTACATTTTTACTGAATTTCACTTGAAATGAATCTTTACTTCCTTCTTTTTTCAACGTATTTGCTACTGTTTTTTCGATTTCTGGAATATGACTTTGAATGACCTTGCGTGCCTCTTCAAATGAAGTTAAATCAGCTACCCATCCATCAATTTGTGCTTTTACTTCATCACGCACTTTACGCTTTAACGCCTGGTCTTTATCTGAATCACTATTTGCTAAAATCCGTAATCGAACGGCCTCTTTCGGAATAACTGAAGGCCCTTTCGCATCAGCTTTCATATATCCAAACTGCACAAGTAACTGTGCACCAATTAATAATAGAAGAAGATAAGCAATAACTTGTTTTTTCATTTCCTCCACCGTCCCTTCTACAAACAGTGTGGACAGACTTTCATCTTTCTAAACTATTAAATTCAAAATCTATATGAATTTTTCCACAAAAAAATAGAGTAAGGTGTAAACCTTACTCCATCTCCGCAAATACCATACGATCTTTTCCATTAATATCAAAAACAACCTCAACATGAGCATGTGGAAATGCTTGTTGTAACAGCCCTTTCACGTCCTCACCTTGCCCTACTCCAATTTCAAATGCGACAATTGCTTTCTTCTGCAACACATTCGGCAACTCTTCCATAAAGCGGCGATAGAAATCTAGTCCGTCTTCACCACCAACAAGCGCTCTCTTTGGCTCATGCTCTTTCACCACGGGAGAAAGACCACGCCAATCTTCTTCCGGTATATATGGAGGATTTGAAACAACAACATCTAACTTTTGACCCGTTTCATAAAATGGTGATAATAAATCACCATGATAGAACGTTACTTCTGCGCCCAAAGTTTTCGCATTTTCTTGTGCAACTTCAATCGACTCCTGCGCAATATCTACCGTATACACATGAAGATTTTTATTTTCCAAAGCAAGCGTAATCGAAATCGCTCCACTACCTGTACCGATATCTGCTACATGTAGTTTCTCATCACCAAAATGACGCTCGATTCTTTCTAACACTCCTACTATAAGCTCTTCTGTTTCCGGTCTTGGTATTAATACTTCTTCATTCACAAAGAACGATCTTCCATAAAACATTTCATGACCAATCATATATTGAATAGGAATACCTTCTACATGCTTGTGGATAAACTCTGTAAAACTTTTTTCTTGTTCCGCAGTTATTTCTTCACGCATGTTCATCAATAATCCTGTTCTATTCGTCTTTAATACATGACAAAGGACAATTTCTCCCGCATTTTCATCTCGTCCATTCTCCTGTAAAAAAGAAGAAGCCCATTTCAGGGCTTCATAGACACGCATTACTCAGCTGCCTCCATCCTTTGAGCCTGATCTTCCATTACTAAGGCATTGATGAAATCATCTAACTTACCTTGTAAGATTTGATCTAACTTTTGAATCGTTAAACCGATTCGATGGTCTGTAACACGGTTTTGCGGGAAGTTATACGTACGAATACGCTCTGAACGATCACCCGTACCAACAGCTTGTTTACGGTTTTGATCATACTCAGCTTGTGCTTCTTGTCTAAACTTATCATAAACACGTGCGCGTAATACTTTCATCGCTTTTTCTTTATTCTTAATTTGTGATTTCTCATCCTGACATGATACAACTACACCAGTCGGTAAATGCGTTAAACGTACCGCTGACATCGTTGTATTAACGCTCTGTCCACCAGGTCCACTAGAAGCGAATGTATCAACACGAACATCTTTCTCATGAATATCAATTTCTACTTCTTCTGCCTCTGGTAATACAGCTACAGTTGCTGTAGATGTATGGATACGTCCACCAGATTCCGTTTCAGGAACACGTTGTACACGGTGAGCGCCATTCTCGAATTTCAGCTTCGCGAAAGCACCTTTACCGTTAATCATAAAGATAATCTCTTTATATCCACCTAACTCTGTATAGCTAGCCTCGATAATCTCCGTTTTCCAACCTTGCACCTCAGCGTAACGGCTATACATACGGTATAAGTCACCAGCAAATAAAGCGGCCTCGTCGCCACCAGCAGCTCCACGAACCTCAACGATAACGTTCTTATCATCGTTAGGGTCTTTTGGTACAAGTAAAATTTTCAGACGCTCTGATAATGTTTTTTCTTGTGATTCTAACTCAGAAACCTCTTCTTTTACCATTTCACGCATTTCTGCGTCTAACTTATCTTCTAACATTGCTTTCGCATCTTTTAATTGCTCACGAACATCCTTATACTCACGATACACCTCTACCGTTTCCTGTATATCAGACTGTTCCTTTGAATATTCACGAAGCTTATTTGAATCACTAATAATTGCTGGGTCGCTTAGCAATTCATTTAACTTCTCATAACGATTTTCTACAGCTTGCAAACGATCTAACACATCATTCACCTCTACATCCTAGTATCTAATACAAATAGTATATGGTACTTACTCAAAAAAACGCAAATTATATTTAAAAGTGGTGGTAGCTCATTCAGCTCTGACCAGCTAAGGTTCTTTCGACCTAACGGTGCTTTTTACCTTTCGGGCGGAAGGTTCTTAGCTGCGAAGAGCTAGCCGCTGGAGCTAGATATCACAACTTAAAGCGTAGGCAGCTCACACCACTCACACTCTCTATTCTGAAAAAAACCCGCCTTGCGCAGCGAGTTTTACTTATCTTTGTTTGTAGGAACTGCATGACAATGACGACAGCGTGGTTCATACGATTCTGAAGCACCAACTAAAATAATCGGATCATCAAATGCCGCTGGTTCTCCATCAATTAATCGTTGTGTACGACTTGCCGGAGATCCACATGCAGAACATACTGCTTGTAGTTTTGTTACATGTTCAGCAATCGCCATCAGCTGAGGAACTTGTCCAAATGGTAGACCACGGAAATCTTGGTCTAAACCAGCTACAATGACACGATAGCCACGATTTGCCAATACTTGCACCACTTCCACAATGTCCCCATCAAAGAATTGCACCTCATCGATTGCAATTACATCCATTTCTTCAGTGATATGTTCAAATATATCTTTTGAAGCTGAAACAGGAACTGCTTTTACCTTTAATCCGTTATGTGATACAACGTCTTCTTCACTATAGCGATTATCAATACATGGTTTAAATACAATTGCATGTTGTTTCGCAAATTGCGTACGACGCACACGGCGGATAAGCTCTTCTGATTTACCAGAAAACATACTACCGCAAATCACTTCAATCCAACCGTTCTGATTTATTAAGTACATGAAGCTCTCCTTTCATCTACTTTTTAATTAAAAGTAGGGTAAAGGTATAATATTTTCGCAAAAAAAACAGACAAGCGAATAGATACACTTGCCTGTTTTATGTTTTTATTACTTAAGACCGTATTTCTTATTGAAGCGGTCAACGCGTCCGTCTGCAGTAGCAAACTTCTGACGTCCAGTGTAGAATGGGTGAGAATCAGAACTGATCTCAACTTTTAGTAATGGATAAGTGTTACCATCTTCCCACTCAACAGTTTCGTTAGATCCTCTAGTAGATCCGCTTAAGAATTTGAAGCCTGTGTTTGTGTCCATGAATACAACTTTCTTGTAATCTGGGTGAATTCCTGCTTTCATTCTTTTCATCTCCTTCCGCCCTGAATCATTTTCGAAACAGAGTTTTTCATCTTCAGCTGCATACACAACTATATTGATGAAACACATATGATGAAATTATAACAAGGCTAACTTCATTTTGCAACTACCTGTTTTTGTCTTTTTAATTTTAAAAGTAGAAGCGGCTCGCTCAGAATCGCAGGCTATTTAGAACTCTCGACCTTGAAGCGCTTTTTGCTTCGAGCGAGAGAGTGAAATGACCGGAGATTCTAGCCGCTGGAGCTGGATAACACCTTAAAGTGGAGGCAACTCATCCAACTAGAACCAACTAATGCCCTTCCACTCATCTCTCTTTAAGATCACCTAAAAAACATAAAAAACTCGCTTACCATAAAATAAGCGAGTCCCAATCTTTTCCCTTTACTTCGTTGTTACATATCTTTTCGAATCTGCAACAATGTTTTGTAAAAATTCTTCATTTGTCTTTGTTTGACGAAGTTTACGTAAGAAACCTTCAACAAAGTCTGGTGTATCACGCATTGTTTTACGAATACCCCATAGCTTGTCTAAATGTTCTTTCGGAATTAATAGATCCTCTTTACGTGTACCAGAACGGCGAATATCAATTGCCGGGAAGATACGACGCTCAGCTAATGAACGATCTAAGTGAAGTTCCATATTTCCAGTTCCTTTAAATTCTTCGTAAATTACATCGTCCATACGAGATCCTGTATCAACAAGCGCTGTTGCTAAAATCGTTAAGCTACCGCCTTCTTCAATATTACGTGCAGCTCCAAAGAAACGCTTCGGTCTATGGAAGGCAGCTGGGTCGATACCACCCGATAATGTTCTACCACTTGGCGGAATAACAAGGTTGTAAGCTCGCGCTAAACGGGTAATACTATCCATTAAAATGATAACATCTTTTTTGTGCTCTACAAGACGCATTGCACGTTCTAACACAAGTTCCGCTACTTTAATATGATTTTCTGGTACTTCATCAAAAGTAGAGCTTACAACATCTCCTTTAACAGAACGTTCAATATCTGTTACTTCCTCTGGACGCTCATCAATTAAAAGGACAATTAATTCAGCTTCCGGATGATTTGTTGTAACACTGTGTGCGATTTCTTTTAATAGACTAGTTTTACCAGCCTTTGGAGGCGCGACAATTAAACCACGTTGTCCAAATCCAACTGGTGCAATTAAATCCATGATGCGTGTCGGTAACTTTTTCGGTTCCGTTTCCAATTTCATTTGGCGATCTGGGTATAATGGTGTTAATGCAGGGAAATGCACACGCTCTTTTGCTGACTCTGGATCATCTCCGTTTACAGCTTCAACTTGTAATAATCCAAAGTAGCGTTCATTTTCTTTCGGAGGTCGTACTTTACCAGAAACCTTGTCTCCATTACGTAAATCGAAACGACGAATTTGCGAAGCTGAGATATAAATATCTTCTGAGCTTGGAGAGTAGTTGATAGGACGTAGGAATCCAAATCCTTCTGATTGAATAATTTCTAATACGCCTTCCATGAAGAAGAAACCTTCTTTTTCTGCTCGAGCTTTTAAAATGGCGAAGATTAACTCTTTTTTCGTTAATTTGCTATAATACGAAATTTTAAATTCTTTCGCAAGCTCGTATAACTCTTTTAATTTCATGTTTTCTAATGCTGCAATTGACAAATTCATTCAGACACCACACTTTAACGTTATTCTCTTTTCACATGGGTAAAGGGAAAAAATACGGAAGGCAAATAATTAATAATGAAAGGCAATAAGTTCAAGTAGGGTAATATTCACTATTGTAACCCTTTTATCTAGTTTTAATCAATACGTTGAAACACAAATACAAGAAGCGAAGACAAGAAAATTTGTCTTCGCTTTTTATTTAATCTAGTTTCATCAGCTAGAATGGTCGGTGGCTTCACTTCTTCCCCCTCCCATTCTGAGCGAGCCGCTTCCACTTTTTATTTAATAACCAAGTTCGGTTTTTTATTTAAGCTGTGACGTCCGTCTACGAAGCGTACTGTGCCTGATTTTGCGCGCATAACAAGGGATTGTGTTGTTCCTACGCTACCTTTAAATTGAACGCCGCGTAATAGTTCTCCGTCTGTTACACCTGTTGCTGCGAAGATTGCATCGTCACCTTTTACTAAGTCCTCCATGCGAAGGATGCGGTTGATGTCGTCTATACCCATCTTTTTGCAACGCGCCAATTCAGCTTCGTTTTGTGGTAATAATTTCCCGTGAATTTCTCCACCTAAACATTTTAATGCAACTGCCGCTAACACACCCTCAGGCGCACCACCAGAGCCGAATAAAATATCTACACCTGTACGATCAAATGCTGTGTTGATTGCGCCAGCTACGTCTCCATCATTAATCAATTTAATGCGAGCACCAGCTTTACGAATTTCTTCAATAATTGCTTGATGACGTGGACGGTTTAAAACTGTCGCTACAACATCTTCAATATCTTTGTTTTTCGCTTTCGCAACTGCACGTAAGTTATCGATAATAGGCGCATCAATATCGACCGCCCCAACCGCTTCTGGGCCAACCGCGATTTTATCCATGTACATGTCAGGAGCATGTAACAAATTACCATGATCTGCAATTGCAATAACAGCAAGAGCATTCCATCCACCAGCTGCTACAATGTTTGTCCCTTCTAAAGGATCAACTGCAACGTCTACACGCGGACCATATCCTGTACCTAATTTTTCTCCGATATATAGCATTGGTGCTTCATCCATTTCACCTTCACCAATTACAACTGTACCTTTCATCGGAATTGTATCAAATACATCACGCATAGCTGATGTTGCTGCACCGTCTGCCTCATCCTTTTTCCCGCGTCCCATCCAACGCGCTGATGATAAAGCTGCAGCCTCTGTTACACGTACTAACTCCATAGATAAACTTCTTTCCACGATAATCCCTCTCCTTTAAGCCTTTATATTTCTGCCGTATTTTGTGAACCGTGTTTTTCTATAAAGTGTACTTCCGCCAGTAGTGATGCTTCGCTTCCCCCTCGCGGAAGTATCACTTATGCGTTCTTCATTTCTTCAATTTCTTGCTTTGTCATTTGTTCTCGCCAAATGTTTGCACCAAGCCCTTTAAGCTTGTCTACTATATTTTCATAGCCACGATCAATATGCTCAAGTCCGGTTACTTCTGTAATTCCATCCGCCATCAATCCTGCAATAACAAGGGCTGCTCCAGCTCGCAAATCACTCGCTTTCACTTTTGCACCTTGTAATAAAACAGGACCAGTTACGATAGCTGACCGACCTTCTACTTTAATTTGCGCATTCATACGACGTAATTCATCAATATGTTTAAAACGTGCGCCATAAATCGTATCCGTTACAACACCCGTTCCATGCGCCTTTGTTAAAAGCGTTGTAAACGGCTGTTGTAAATCTGTTGGGAAACCTGGATATACAAGCGTTTTTATATCAACGACTTTTAATCTTCTATCACCGTTCACTGTAATTTGGTCATCATTCGTTTCAACTTGGACACCAGCTTCTCTTAATTTTGCGGTAACTGACTCCAAATGCTGAGGAATAACATTATCAACTGTTACTTCTCCTCCTGACGCAGCACCTAAAATCATATACGTACCCGCTTCAATACGATCTGGAATGATCGTATGATGACAACCGTGCAGTGAATCCACACCATCAATTCGGATTACATCTGTACCAGCACCTTTAATACGTGCTCCCATGCTAGTTAACAGTGTAGCTACATCAATAATCTCTGGTTCTTTCGCTGCGTTTTCAATAACAGTTCTACCTTTCGCTCGTACAGCTGCTAGCATAATATTAATCGTAGCTCCTACACTAACAACATCTAAATAAATACGTGCCCCTCGTAGTTCATCTGCTCTTAAATAGATAGCACCTTGTTCATTCGTAACATGTGCACCTAACGCTTCAAACCCTTTAATGTGCTGATCAATTGGCCTCGGTCCTAAGTGACATCCACCTGGAAGCCCAATAACAGCTTTTTTAAAACGGCCAAGCATCGCACCCATTAAATAATAAGAAGCACGCAATTTTTTCACTTTTCCATTTGGTAAAGGCATTGCAACCATGTTAGAAGGATCGACTACCATCTCTTCCTCCTGTCCATAAGTCACTCTCCCTCCAATTTCCTCTAGTAAGTCTCCTAACATTTTCACGTCCGAAATATTAGGGACACCACCAATAGTTACTGGAGTATCTGCTAAAATTGTCGCTGGAATTAGTGCAACGGCGCTGTTCTTTGCACCACTCACGCGAATTGTTCCATTTAAAGCTCTTCCGCCTTCAATTAGCAATTTTTCCATATTGAGCTCCCTTCTTGTGAATGTATTTACTTTCTATATTTTTATAGAAAGCTCCCCCTTAAGAATCTCAATTACTTTTCCATCCCAAAACTCAATAAATAGGAAACCATTATCTTCATTTCTCCTGTAATACAAAAAGATAAAGATTAACTATTTATCGAATTTACTTTATCAATTTAGATACGTTATCACATTTATTAATAGGACTATGCACATTATTTTCTATTTCAAAAACAAAATGATAAAATCTTTAGACTTGTTCACGCTTTCATTATACAACGAAAGGAAACCGTCTAAAAGAGTAGACGGTTTCCAAAACGGAATTTTATTCTTACGCTTTACCGTTAGAACCGAATTCGCGAATTTTACCAATAACAGTTGCTTTGATAGCGTCGCGGCCAGGTCCGATAAATTTACGAGGATCGTAAACTTCTTGGTCTTTGTTTAATACTTCACGAACAGCTTTTGTAAACTCAATTTGGTTCTCAGTGTTTACGTTGATTTTTGAAGTACCTAAAGAGATAGCTTTTTCGATATCAGCAGTTGGGATACCAGTACCACCGTGTAATACTAAAGGTACGCCAGTGAAGTCACGAACTTGTTCCATTTCAGCGAATCCTAAGTTAGGCTCACCTTTGTAAGGACCGTGTACAGAACCTAAAGCTGGAGCTAGGCAATCGATACCTGTTGCTTCAACAAGGTGCTTACACTCAGCTGGGTCAGCGTAAATTACGCCTTCAGCGATTACGTCGTCTTCTTGTCCGCCAACTGTTCCAAGCTCAGCTTCAACAGATACGTTACGAGCGTGTGCGTATTCTACTACTTTTTTAGTAGTTTCTACGTTTTCTTCGAATGGGTGGTGAGAAGCGTCGATCATTACAGATGTGAAACCTGCATCGATTGCTTCTTTACATTTTTCGAAGCTTGAACCATGGTCAAGGTGAATCGCTACAGGAACAGTGATGTTCATTTCTTCGATTAAAGCTTTAACCATAGCTACAACTGTTTTGAAACCAGTCATATGACGAGCTGCACCCTCAGATACACCTAGGATTACAGGAGATTTTTCTTCTTCCGCAGCAGCTAAGATAGCTTGAGTCCACTCTAAGTTGTTCATGTTGAATTGACCAACTGCGTATTTTCCTTCTAGTGCTTTGTTTAGCATTTCTTTCATAGAAACTAAAGGCATGGTGAATCCTCCTAAAAAACGTTTTTTGTATCCGATAAGTTCTTATCGCTGGTAGTATGACCAGAATAAGGTAAAATATGTATATCTACATACCGGACTTTTTTCTACACTCAATAGGATAACAACTTGTACTCAAAAACTCAACCGTATTCACCTGCACAATAGTCCATGTAAACGCTTTTTTCCATATTTTTTATAAAAAATTCATTTTTAAGCCTCTACAGCGAGCTCATTTCTCACCGCTTGACGAATTTCATCAATATCAAATGGTTTAGCAAAATGCATTAAAGCACCTAAATCTTTTGCTTCTTGGATCATATCAAGCTCTCCATAAGCAGTCATTAAAATCACTTTAATACTCTCATCAATTTCTTTTACATGCTTTAAAATCTCTATACCATCCATACCTGGAATTTTCATATCTAACACAACTAAATCTGGATTATCTTTTTTCACGATATCTAAAGCTTGAAATCCATTCGCTGCTTGGAATGTCTGATAACCTTCTTTTTGGAACACTTCATGTAATAACACACGAATGCCATATTGATCATCAACGATTAAAATTTTCCCTTCCATAACTCCCAACCTTTCTATGTAAGTACAAGATTTAAAGCTTCTTATATCTTAACGATTAATTTTCGCTATTCTTTACCAAATTCCTTCCTATTTCTTTCTTATTTTACCGTTTCCCATTTTGTTATGCCACCTTCGATTTCACCTTTCTAAAAAAATAAACTATAATGAAAGCCGGTAAACACGTACGAAGGGAGTAACATTATGTTAAAAATTTTTTCAACCCAATTAAGCGGTTATTTCTCCAGAGTTTCTCAAAAAGAGGAAATGAATATAGAAGATAGCGCCCGTCTACTTGCTCAAGCATTAGTTGGCGAAGGTTTCATTTATTTACATGGTACAAATGAAATGGAGGGCGTTGTTGCTGAAGCGCTATTCGGTGCTGAACCAATGAAGCAAGCAAAACGACTATTTGAAAATGGTAAGGAAGTAGAAGTAACTTCTGCAGATCGTGTACTTCTTATTAGCCGTTTTTCAACAGATGAAGAAGTTGTAGCAATAGCAAAAAAACTTCAAGCAGATGGACACTCTATTGTCGGCATTTCTGCTATTCAAGAAGGCAATGAATCACTAGAACAATATACAGATGTACATATTGATACGAAATTGTTAAAAGGGCTTATTCCAGACGATGAAGGTAATCGCTACGGATTCCCAAGCTTAATGATAGCTTTATTTGCATATCACGGAATCAAATTTACAATCGATGAAATGTTAAATGAATATTAAAAAAAGCGCCCTATTTCAGGCGCTTTTTTATTACTTGCTCTCTTTATTCGTAATAGACGCTCTTACGAAGTCATGGAACAATGGTTGTGGACGGTTTGGACGAGAAACAAGTTCTGGGTGGAACTGTGCTGCTACGAACCAAGGGTGATCTTTCAATTCAACGATTTCAACTAAACGGCCGTCTGGGCTTGTACCAGAGAATACAAATCCTGCTTTTTCCATATCCGGACGGAATTGATTGTTGAACTCATAACGATGACGATGACGCTCATATACAACCGGCTCATTGTAAGCGTTGTAAGCATTTGTTTCTTCAGCAAGCTTACATGGGTATAGACCAAGACGAAGTGTACCACCTAAGTCTTCTACATCTTTTTGTTCTGGTAATAAGTCGATGATTGCATAAGGTGTGTCAGGGTTGATTTCAGAAGAGTTAGCTCCTTCTAATCCTAATACGTTACGTGCGAATTCGATTGATGCAAGTTGCATACCTAAGCAAATTCCTAGGAATGGAACTTTGTTTTCACGAGCATATTGAATTGCAACGATTTTACCTTCTACACCACGATCACCGAAGCCACCTGGTACAAGGATACCATCTGTGTCTCCTACTAATTCTTGTACGTTCTCTGCTGTTACGTGCTCAGCATTTACCCATTTCACTTCTACATCTGTGTCGAAAGAGTAACCTGCATGACGAAGTGCTTCTACAACAGAAATGTATGCATCTTGAAGCTCTACGTACTTACCAACAAGAGCGATTTTTGTTTTCTTAGAAAGGTTACGCACTTTTTCAACTAGCGCAGTCCACTCTGTCATATCTGCAGCTGGATTGTCTAATTTTAAGTGATCGCAAACGATTTGGTCCATATTTTGCTCTTGAAGAGATAATGGAACTGCATATAAAGTATCTGCATCGCGTGCTTCAATAACTGCTTTTGTATCAATGTCACAGAATAATGCAAGCTTGTCTTTCATATCTTGAGAAACAGGCATTTCTGTACGAACAACGATAATATTTGGTTGAATACCTAAACTGCGAAGCTCTTTAACGCTATGTTGCGTTGGTTTTGTTTTCATTTCACCCGCTGCTTTTAAGTACGGGATTAACGTACAGTGAATGTACATTACATTGTCACGACCGATGTCGCTCTTAATTTGACGGATTGCTTCTAAGAATGGTAGAGACTCAATGTCACCAACAGTTCCACCGATTTCTGTAATAACAACGTCCGCGTTTGTTTCGCGACCAGAACGGTATACGCGCTCTTTAATTTCGTTAGTAATGTGAGGAATAACTTGAACTGTTCCTCCTAGGTATTCACCACGACGCTCTTTTTGAAGAACTGAAGAGTAAATTTTACCTGTTGTTACGTTGCTGTATTTATTTAAATTGATGTCGATGAAACGCTCATAGTGACCAAGGTCTAAGTCAGTTTCTGCACCATCATCTGTTACGAATACCTCACCGTGTTGGTATGGGCTCATAGTCCCTGGGTCTACGTTAATGTATGGATCAAACTTTTGAATCGTTACGTTTAAACCACGATTTTTTAAAAGTCTTCCAAGAGATGCTGCTGTAATACCTTTTCCTAGAGACGATACTACACCGCCTGTTACAAAAATATACTTAGTCATGAAAAAGCTCCCTTCTATTTTGCTGTTATATAATCACCGTTGCAAAGCGCAACGTATGTAGATAACACTGTATCCATCTTATTGTTAGACTCTTTTTATTTTCTAAACAAAAAACAAAAAAGAAAATTGCTCCCCTCATCACATAAAGTAATAAGTAGGGAGCAATTTTCTTTTATATTTACACTTTAAAAGTATTATCGTCCTTTTTTAAAGAGCCCAAAAATGATTCTACATGGACGATAATGAAAAGTCAAGAACTACAGTTCTTCCTCTTCTTCTTCTTCAGTTTCATCATACTCAAGTTCTTCTTCAGCGAAGTCATCTTCATCTTCGTCTAAATCATCAAGATCATCGTCGTCTCCGTCTTCGTCTTCAAGAACCTTGTCCAAATCTTCTACATCATCATCTTCGTCTTCATTTCCGTCTACATCATCAAAGTCATCTTCATCTTCGTCAATGTAGTCGTCAAAACCGTCTTCTTCAACTTTACGTTTCTTCTTCGGTTTTGGTTGAGGCAAGATTTCTTCATCAATTTGCTCGTATGGGTACCAGCTGCGTAGACCCCAACGATTTTCTCCTAAATTAATGAAACGTCCATCGATGTTTAAGTCTGTATAAAATTGTGCGATTTTCGCATTAACTTGCTCTTGAGATAGTCCCAGCACTTGAGCGATTTCTTGAACCAACTCGTTGAATGTCGTTGCTTGTTTTTTATCCCCTAAAACGCTATGTACAACTTCAATCATTGAACATTCTTTTAGCTCTTCTGGTGAATATTGCTTAAAATCCACTTATGCGGCACTTCCTTTCATCAAATATAACCTTATATATAACGGCCTGCTTAAAAAAATCCATACTATTCATTATAAACAAAAGTCGCACAAATATGCTACAAAAAAAACGGGAAACTTTTATAGGGTAGTATACATTCCTTATTTCGGAAGCATATGGGCCCCTTGTAATACATACCTAATTTGCATGTCTGTATATTCTTCGAGCGTATATAGCTTTTGCAGCGCCCAACGTCGAAATCCCCACATCTGTCCTTGTATAAAAATATTATGCGCAAGAAGCTGTATTTCTTTTTTATTTAATGTAAATGTTCCGTTTTCCGTACACTGTTCTAAAATATTCTCAAACATTCCTACCATTTGAAACTCCTTTTCTAATACGTACGGGAGTGATTCTTTCGGTAAGAAGCGTACCTCTTGATACATTATTAATACTTCTTCCTGCAATTCGTCCATCACTTTAAAATAATTCGTTATTGCTATCTTTAAACTTTCTACACTTCCTTTTTCCGTACAAACTACTTCCTCTAATCTTTCTTTTACATGTTCATAAATACTATCACAAACTAAATACAAAACATCATCTTTTGTACGAATGTATTCATAAAGCGTTCCAATACTAAATCCAGCTGCCTTTGCAATCTCTCTCGTTGTTGTACGCGGAAATCCTTTTTGTTTAAACAGTTGCACTGCACCTTTAATCATTTGTTCACGCCTTAACGCGACTAATTTTTCATCTTTCACTGATGCATGCACATTATGTTTAACCATCCCCTTCACCTCTCTATTATTTTTTGGAAGGAAAAAGCGTAGGAAAATACCTACGCCTTTGATCCTACTTCGTTAACATACGAGAAATTACGAGCCTTTGAATCTCTTGTGTTCCTTCATATATCTGTGTAATCTTTGCATCTCGCATGTATCGCTCTACCGGATAATCTTTCGTATAACCGTAACCACCAAATACTTGTACCGCTTCAGTCGTCACCTTCATCGCGGCATCGCCTGCAAATACTTTTGACATCGCCGACTCTTTCCCATAAGGAAGTCCTTCCGATTCCAGCCAAGCTGCTTGATATGTTAGAAGACGCGCCGCCTCCACATCCGTTGCCATATCTGCAAGTTTAAAGCCAATCCCTTGCTGCACCGCAATCGGCTTCCCAAACTGATGACGCTCTCTTGCATATTCTACGGAAGCATCTAAAGCCCCTTGTGCAATACCAACCGCTTGCGCCGCAATACCGTTACGGCCACCATCTAATGTTTGCATCGCTATCTTAAACCCTTGTCCTTCTTCCCCTAGTAAATTCTCTACAGGAATACGGCAATCTTCGAACATAATTTCAGTTGTTGGTGAAGAGCGAATCCCTAATTTACTCTCCTTCTTCCCAACTGAAAATCCTGGTGTATCACTTTCCACTATAAATGCACTCGTGCCACGCTGCTTCGATTCAGGATCAGTTAATGCGAAAACAACATAAATATCAGCAATACCACCATTAGTGATAAATATTTTTGATCCATTTAATACATAATGGTCTCCATCTCTTTTGGCGATTGTCTTCATTCCACCAGCATCCGATCCAGATCCTGGCTCCGTTAAGCCGTATGCACCAATTTTCTTTCCTTCAGCCATCGGTCGTAAAAATGTTTGCTTTTGCTCTTCTGTTCCAAATTTAAAAATTGGCCAACCAGCAAGTGAAGTATGTGCAGACAATGTTACACCTGTAGAAGCACATACGCGTGATAATTCTTCAATAGCAATTACATACGCCAAGTAATCGCTTCCAATTCCGCCGTATTCTTCAGGCCACGGAATTCCGGTTAAACCAAGCTCTGCCATTTGATCAAATAGCGCACGATCAAACCTCTCTTCTTCATCACGTTCAGCTGCTGTCGGTGCTACTTCGTTCTTAGCAAAGTCCCGAACCATTTTTCTTATCATTTCATGTTCTTCTGATAGTTTAAAATGCATGCCCGTCTCCCCCTTGTGCTTTTATAAAGCCCGGCTAATAACAAGTTTCTGTATTTCACTCGTTCCTTCATATATTTGCGTGATTTTCGCATCACGGAAAAATCTTTCTACTGGATAATCTTTCGTATAACCGTAACCACCAAATACTTGCACTGCTTCAATCGCAACTTCAACAGCCGTTTTAGAAGCGAATAATTTCGCAATAGATGCTTCTTTACCACATGGTAATCCTTGCGCTCTTAGCGATGCCGCCCTATATACAAGTAATCGCGCCGCTTCTACGCTAGTTGCCATATCTGCAAGTTTGAAGCCAATCCCTTGCTGCGCCGCAATTGGCTTTCCGAATTGCTCACGTTCTTTCGCATAATCAATCGCACATGCAAGCGCCGCTTCAGCAATACCTAATGCTTGCGCCCCAATTCCAATTCGTCCAACATCTAAATTCGCCATCGCTACCTTAAATCCTTGTCCTTCTTCACCAAGTAAATTCTCAGCCGGTACCTTCATATCCTCGAACGTAAGTTGTACAGTGCGAGAACCGAGCAGTCCCATTTTATGCTCATCTTTACCGATAATTAAGCCTGGTGTATCTTTCTCTACTATGAATGCAGAAATCCCACTCTTTCCTGCCTCTGGATTTGTAGAAGCGAATACAATATATGTACTTGCTTCACCACCATTTGTAATGAACACCTTCGATCCATTAATAATGTAATGATCGCCTTTCTTCACAGCTCTTGATTTCAAACTTCCTGCATCCGATCCTGCATTTGGTTCTGTTAATGCAAATGCACCTAAATATTCACCAGTCGCAAGTTTAGAAACGTATTTCTCTTTCTGTTCTTCTGTTCCGAAATATAAAATCGGGTTCATTCCAACTGACGTATGTACAGCTAAAATTACACCAACCGTTGCGCTTACCTTCGAAATTTCTTCAATTGCTAAAATGTAAGAAATAAAATCCATTTCTGCACCACCGTATTTTGCAGGCGCTGGAATTCCCATTAATCCAAGCTCACCCATCTTCTGCAAAATCTCTTTTGGGAACACCCCTTGTTCCATACTAGGAACAAAGGGAGCAATTTCCTTCTGTGCAAAATCTCGAACCATTTTCCTCATCATTTGCTGCTCTTCATTAAAACGAAAGTTCATATACTCCGCCTCCATTTGCTATATAACCTTTTAACAATTTGGTAAGACCACTATTTTGTAACAAAGGGGGATTTATTCGTAAACGTAGAAACCACGACCTGTTTTACGTCCTAACCATCCTGCATTTACGTACTTACGTAGCAATGGACATGGGCGATATTTACTATCACCTAAACCTTCATGCAACACTTCCATAATGTATAAACATGTGTCTAAACCGATAAAATCAGCGAGCGTTAAAGGGCCCATCGGGTGATTCATACCAAGTTTCATTACTTCATCAATTGCTTCTTTCGTCGCTACACCTTCATATAACGTATAAATTGCTTCGTTAATCATCGGTAATAAAATACGGTTCGATACAAATCCTGGGAAATCATTTACTTCAACTGGTACTTTGCCAATTTTCTTCGTAATATTCTCAATTGTTTCGTATACCGCATCATCTGTAGCCAAACCACGAATAATTTCAACAAGTTTCATAACCGGAACTGGATTCATAAAGTGCATACCGATTACTTTTTCCGGACGTTTCGTTACCGCGGCAATTTCTGTAATTGGCAAAGATGACGTATTTGTCGCTAAAATTGCGTGTTCTGGAGCAATTTCATCTAAATTCGCAAAGATTTTCTTTTTAATATCCATTTTCTCGACAGCTGCTTCGATAATAAGATCCGCTTCCTTCACACAATCTAAATCAAGCGTTACTGCAAGACGGTTTAATGTCGCTTCCTTTTCTTCTTCCTTCATGCGCCCCTTTTCTACTTGGCGTGCTAAGTTTTTCGTAATAATAGCCAATCCTCTATCTAATTGCTCCTGTTTTAAATCTTGTACCTTCACATCGTATCCTGCCATTGCACATACTTGTGCAATTCCTGATCCCATTTGTCCTGCACCAATTACAACAATTTTTTGTACACTCATTTCTTCTTCCCCCTTAATTTTCAATAAACTATATACCGTCTAATCTTAATTAGTGAACTTCAATCATCACTGCATCACCTTGACCACCACCGCTACAAATCGAAGCAATTCCAATTCCGCCGCCGCGTTGCTTCAGTGCATGGATTAGTGTAACGATAATGCGCGCTCCGCTTGCTCCAATCGGATGCCCCATCGCCACTGCGCCGCCATTTACATTCAATTTTTCTGGATCAATTCCCGCAATCTCTGTACTTGCAATTGCTACTGCTGCAAATGCTTCATTAATCTCGAATAAATCGATGTCTTCAATTGTCTTTCCTGTTTTTTCAAGCAATGCGTTAATTGCATAACCTGGCGTTCTCGGGAAATCTTTAGACTCCACTGCAATTGCTGTATGTGCCAAAATTGTCGCTAACGGCTTTCTTCCTTCTTGCTTCGCTCTGTCTTCGCTCATTAATACAAGTGCAGCACCACCATCGTTTAAGCCTGGTGCATTACCAGCTGTCACTGTCGCTGTTTTATCAAATACAGGTTTTAATTTTGCTAACTTTTCAATTGTTGTATCCGCGCGTGGCGCCTCATCCTTTGCAACGACAATAGGATCGCCTTTTCTTTGCGGAATCGTTACTGGCACGATTTCCTCTTCAAAACGTCCTTCATTATGTGCTGAAACCGCACGTTGGTGGCTACGATATGCCCATTCATCTTGCGCTTCGCGAGAAATTCCATCTTCCTTCGCAACTTCTCCGCCATAAACACCCATGTGTATACCAGAAAATGCGCATGTTAAACCGTCAGCAATGTTTAAATCAACGACTTCGTTGTTGCCCATTCTGTATCCCCATCTTGCTCCTCGTAAAATGTAAGGACTGTTACTCATCGACTCCATACCACCAGCTACAATCAATGATTGATCGCCAGTACGAATAATTTGATCCGCTAACGTAACCGCACGAAGCCCCGACGCACAAACTTTATTCACTGTTTCCGTCTGCACTTCCCAAGGGATTCCAGCAGCCCTCGCCGCTTGGCGTGATGGAATTTGTCCCTGTCCACCTTGAATAACCGTTCCGAATATAACTTCCTCAACATCACTAGCAGAAACATTTGCTCTTTCAAGCGCCGCTTTAATTGCAATCCCTCCAAGTTCTGTTGCTTTTACATCTTTTAAAGACCCTCCAAATTTCCCAACTGGTGTTCTTGCAGCACTTAAAATAACTGTTTTACTCATGTTTCTTTCCCCCATTTCTTTTTATCACTGAGCGTGCGCTCGGTGTTCCTACGTTGAGAAGAGGTGCAATAATTGCACCTCTTTCTAAAGTTGTATGCATTCCTACAAACTAGATTGCTTCTTTCTTCTGTCCAATCACTGAGCGTTCTAAAATCTCTGTTACATCGAGAGTTTGAACTTTCTCTTCAACTTCTTTCGCTTTCGTCCCATCACTAATCATCGTTAAGCAATAAGGACATCCTGTACCGATAATGGATGGCTGTACAGCTAATGCTTGTTCTGTACGAGCAACGTTAATGCGTGAACCTGTTGTTTCCTCCATCCACATTAAGCCACCACCTGCTCCACAGCACATTCCCGTTTCACGGTTACGTGCCATTTCTACAAGGTTCACACCAGGAATCGCTTTCAAAATGTCTCGTGGCGCTTCGTATACTTCGTTGTATCTCCCTAAGTAGCAGGAATCATGGTACGTAACTGTTTCCTCAATAGCGTGAACCGGTTTTAAGCGTCCTTCTTTCACCCACTGAGCTAACAGTTCTGTATGATGATAGACTTCTGCTTGCAAGCCAAAGTCCGGATACTCATTTTTAAATGTGTTATAAGCATGAGGGTCAATCGTAACGATTTTCTTCACTCCTGCTTTTTCAAATTCCTCAATATTTTTTGTCGCCATCTCTTGGAAGACAAATTCATTTCCAAGGCGGCGCGGTGTATCTCCAGAGTTCTTCTCCTTATTACCGAGTATTGCAAATGAAATGCCTGCTTCGTTCATCAACTTCGCAAACGATATCGCAATCTTCTGACTACGATTATCATATGATCCCATTGAACCAACCCAGAATAAATATTCGAACTCCTCGCCAGCTTTCGATTTTTCTTTTACAGTTGGAACCGTTACTTCATCATCACCTTGGCGCCAAGTTTCACGCTCTTTACGGTTTAGACCCCACGGATTCCCTTGACGCTCGATGTTTGTCATCGCACGTTGCGCTTCCGCATCCATCTTTCCTTCTGTTAAAACGAGATAGCGGCGTAAATCAATAATTTTATCAACGTGCTCATTCATAACCGGACACTGATCCTCACAGTTACGACACGTTGTACAAGCCCAAATCTCTTCTTCTGTAATAACATCTCCAATTAAACTCGGATCGTAAGCGAGTGTTGTGGCTGCAGATTCTTGTTGTCCTTTCCCCGCTGCCATCATCGCTAACTGATTTCCTTGTGTATTATTAAAAGCAACTACCGGAACCCACGGTGCTTTTGATGTCACTGCAGCTCCTTTATCAGTTAAATGATCGCGAAGTTTTAAAATCAAATCCATCGGCGATAACATTTTCCCTGTTCCTGTTGCCGGACACATATTTGTACAACGACCACACTCTACGCAAGCGTATAAATCAATAAGCTGATTTTGTCTAAAGTCTTCGATTTTACCAACACCAAATGTTTCTTGTGTTTCATCTTCAAAGTCAATCTTTTCAAGTTTCCCTGGATTTGAAAGACGGCCGAAGAAAACGTTAGCTGGTCCCGCAATTAAATGCGCGTGTTTCGATTGTGGAACATAAACTAAAAACGTTAACAAAATTAGTAAATGCACCCACCAAGAGAAATAGAACAGAGAAATGGCTGCGGTTTCATTTATCCCTGAGAAAACGTAAGCGATTGCAGAAGCGATTGGCTCACTCCATGAAAGCTCCTCGCCATGCCATATAATTCCCATCCCATTACCGAGTAGCACAGAAATCATTAAGCCACCGATGAAGATAAGAACAAGGCCTGATTTGAAATTACGTTTTAAACGAACTAGCTTCTCAACATAACGTCGATGAAAAGCCCAAAAGACTGCAATTAAAATAACAAGTGTGACAATTTCCTGGAAGAATGTAAATGCAGGGTATAGTGGTCCAAGTGGAAGATGTGATCCTGGTGCGAGTCCTTTCCAAACGAAGTCAATTGCTCCAAATTGGACAAGAATAAATCCGTAAAAGAACATAACGTGAATAATGCCGCTCTTTTTATCTTTCAGCAGCTTTTTCTGACCGAAAACATTGACCTTAAGGAGATCCCAACGCTCTTTAAAACGACGGTCAAATTCAATCTTTTTTCCTAACTGTATGTAGGCCATCCTCGTTCGTATAAGATACACAAACAAATATCCCGCATAAGCAATAACAGCAATGGCAGCCAGCCAATTCATGATCAGTAAGCTATTCATTTTTATGCTACCCCTCTCTTTGTAAGCCCTCTTTCTTTTTTAGAATCTTCAAAAACATATAATTTTCTGAATTTTATCCCCTACCTTCATTATATAATGAGTGAGCATTCAGTCAACAGTTTTTTGTTATACAACAACATATTTTTTAATAAAGCTGTTTATTTCGGTGAAACTATAAAGTGAAACTTTAATCAGTAGAAGTTATTTACTCCCTACTAATTATTAGCCCACAAATAACAGGATAAAATGAATGTTTGATTTATAAAAAACGAATGGTGGAAAGACCGTGAAGGAGGGAATTTACTCATGTTCTTCTTATCTCTCTTATTAATAGGTAGCACTCTCTGGATTGTAATTGATCTTTCTTATGGGAGAATTGTTCATTTAAAGCGTGTACGTTCTCGTTCTTTCCCTTTACGCCAAAGTGATTTTCACCTTTATACATACGGAAAAGATTTGTATGACGCTCTATTTACTGATATAAAACAGGCGAAACACCATGTGCACGTTTTGTTCTTCATTGTAAAAAACGATAAAATCAGCCGGGAATTTTTAAAGTTACTTATTGACAAGGCAAAGGAAGGAATTGAAGTAAGACTTCTACTCGATCGATTGGGAAGCCATCATTTATCAAATGAGGCCATTCGCTCCCTACAAAAACATGGTGTCTCTTTTTCATTTTGTCACAAAGTAAAGTTTCCTTTTCCTTTCTTTTCTGCAAATCAAAGAAACCATAGAAAAATTACAGTTATCGACGGGAAAATTGGTTATATTGGTGGATTTAATATTGGAGAAGAATATTTAGGGCATAATCAAAAATTAGGATTATGGCGCGATTATCATTTACGTCTTACAGGAGAAGGAATACAAGATTTACAAAGGCAATTTTTACATGATTGGCTGGACGATACAGACCAAAATTTATTAGAGGCATCTCTTTATTTTCCTAAGCAACAACCAGGAACCATTCTGCATCGTTTTATCCCTACTGATGGGGCCTACTTGCAAAATACATTTTTATATTTAATTGAAAGCGCAGAAAAAGAACTCTTTATCGGTACACCATATTTCATTCCTGGAAGAAAAATTATGAATGCATTATTAGAAGCACGAAAACGCGGGGTTCAAATCACAATTCTCGTTCCAGAAAAAGCGGATCACCCCCTTGTTCGAGAAGCAAAATTCCCATATTGCCGAAAGTTAATACAAGCTGGCTGTAATATTTACGCATTTCAACAAGGTTTTTTTCACGCTAAAGTTATTATAGTTGATGACTACATCTGTGATATCGGAACTGCAAACTTTGATATGAGAAGTTTATATATTAACCATGAAATCAACTGCCTTTTATATGATGAACATTTTATACAAACAGTAAAAAATAAATTCCACGAAGATCTAGAAAATGCTTCATTACTTTCCTTGAAAGATGTTAGTCCGAATTCTCTCATTAATAGAGGCAAAGAATGGATAGGAACAATACTTGCTTTCTTTCTATAGGAAAGATAATGTATAAAGGAGATGTATTCATTATGATTATGCGTTTCGGATATGTCTCACATGCAATGGCACTCTGGGACTGTTCTCCGGCTAAAACGATGACATTTACAAGCTTTCAAAAGCTTAGTAAACAAGAACGAGAAGATAAATTATACGATGTTACGCGACAGAATCTTGAGCATACAATACGTATTCTTCATTACAATATAGCGCATGAAATTCCATTATATCGCTTATCTTCTTCCATCGTCCCACTTGCAACACATCCCGAAGTCGAGTTTGATTACATCAGGTTGTTCACACCGCTTTGGCGTACAATTGGGGCATTAATTAAAGAACATAATTTACGAGTAAGTTTTCATCCAAATCAATTTACGCTATTTACAAGCGATAAGCCACACATTACAACTAACGCTATTACAGATATGACTTATCACTATAAAGTATTAGATGCAATAGGAATTGCAGATTCTTCTTATATTAACATCCATGTAGGTGGTGCCTACGGAAATAAAGAAAAAGCGGTTGAACGTTTCCATGAAAACATAAAAAAACTTCCTGCACATATAAAGAGGCAAATGACACTTGAAAATGATGATAAAACATATACAACTGCTGAAACTTTATCTATTTGCCAAAAAGAAAAGATTCCATTTGTATTTGATTATCATCATCACATGGCAAATCTTTGCGAAGAACCGTTAGAAGAGTTACTTCCTGCAATTTTTGAAACTTGGGCACATACAAATATCCTTCCTAAAGTTCATATTTCCTCCCCTAAATCAAAAAAAGAATTTAGGGCTCACGCGGAATATATTGATTTAGAGTTTATTAAACCTTTCTTACACGTTGCAAAAAAAATCAATCATAATTTCGATATTATGATTGAAAGTAAACAGAAAGATTTAGCGATGCTGCAATTCATACATGAATTATCCGCTATAAGAGGAATAAAAAGAATAAATAGCTCAACATTACAATGGTAAATTGTAATGTTGAGCTATTTTTTTCAAAAAAAGTAATTTTTTTAGTAAAAAACACCCTATTTTATATGCTATGATTGGAATTAGCATTTTCCACCTGTGATTCAACTTTATTGAAACGGAGTCATAATATGATTAATCAAAAAAAATATGTACACTTTGTTATGATATATATAATTATATTTTCTCTTTGGATATTTCTTATTCCTAAGAACTTGAATATAAAAGAAATTGGAATTCTCTTCTTATTTTGTTTTGCTGCACTCTTTTCTTGCTATTGCTTATATAAAGCTATTAAGAAAATGAAGCGCGGTGATAAATTATTTTGGGTTTTATTACTATGCACTTGCCTATGTGGATTGACAATGGAGATAACTTTATTTCTTCATTCACTTTCTATATATGACCAAGTCATATTCTCATATACGGCATTACCCTTTTTTATCGTACAATATATTTTGCTCTTTTCTGGCTTTGCTATAAAGTTCATAAAACATTACTCTATTAGAGGCCTAGCTCAATTTTCATTCGATAGCATCTTTATCATTATTATGAATATTTATTTTACCTTAACTTTTATTTTAGACCGTTCAAGCTTTCGTATGTTAACAACAGATCATTGGGTTTTAATTGGATACTTTATTGCACAATCATTAGTCATTTACGCCGTTATTAGTCTATATAGACGAGAACAATATTCTGCTAGTAGAATCTCATTAATTATCGGCTTTACTATCATACTTGTATACGGATATATACATCTCTTTCAATTAAACGCAGGGATGAAAACTTCTTCTGAAGTCTCTTACTTAATACATACTGCTTCGATTTTATTAATTGGTTTGTCATCCATACTATATATTTTAGATAAACCAATGCAGCATGAAACGAAAACAAAATATTATCGGTTTGATTATGTGCGCTTTATATTACCTTATTTTAGTATAATCATTACTTTTTCTTTTATTATCTTTCAACCTTGGGATGATAAGTTCATGTTGATCGGTCTAGTATTATCTCTCATCTTATTGTTCTTACGACAACTTTATATGTGGAAAGATAATCAGGCACTAATCGATACATACGAGCAGTTGACTACACAACTAGAAGACAAAGTAGAAGAAGGTGCATCTGCGTTATCAAAAAGTGAACAACGTTATAAATCTTTATTCGAAGATCACCCGGATGCTGTTTTCTCTTTAAATATGTATGGTATTTTCCAACAGTCTAATACAGCTTGCGAAAGCTTATTTACTGCCTACTATTGTGAAGTAGAAAGCTATTCCCTTTTACACTTTATTGACTCAAAAGACCATGATTTACTAAAGAAAGCTTTACAACTAACGAAAAAAGGTAGACCACAAACTTTAGAAGTTCGCACAAAAGAAAAAGAAGGCTATTACTATTACCTTCACATTACACTCATCCCTACTTTCATAAACAAAGAAGTTGTTGGGATGTTCGGCATAGCACGTGATATTACAACTTTATATGAAAAGCAAAAACAAGTAGAACATTTAGCCTTTCATGATGCACTTACTGGATTACCAAATCGCCGAAAGTTTGAAAAAGATTTAAAAAACATTTTAAATACAGCTCAAACTAGCGCGAATGATGTTGCCGTCATGTTCCTTGATTTAGATAGATTCAAAAAAATTAACGATAGACTTGGTCACGATGTCGGAGATCTATTATTAATTGAAGTAGCAAAACGATTACGCAGTTGCCTACGTTCAAAGGATGTCGTTGCTCGCCAAGGCGGAGATGAGTTTACAATTCTATTACCAGATATGTACTCAGAAAAAAGTGCGGCTTTTATTGCTGAACAGATTTTAAATATTTTAAACAAACCATTCTTCATTCAAGGCGAAGAACTGTCTATTACACCGAGTATCGGAATTGCAATGTACCCTGATTATGGAACCGATGTTACTGAATTAATGAAAAACGCTGATATGGCTATGTATCGCGCGAAGGCAAATGGAAAAAATCGATTTGTTTTCTTCTCAAAAGAAATAAGTATCGCACAAAATGAAATCCAATTTTTAGAAGGCGAACTTGCAAAAGCATTACAACAAAATGAATTTTTCCTGGAATATCAGCCACAAGTAAGCACAAAAACAAAACAAATTATCGGTTTTGAAGCATTAATTCGTTGGAAGCATCCAAAACTTGGTATCGTATCGCCTGCTCAATTCATTCCTCTAGCAGAGGAAACCGGATTTATTATTGAGCTTGGAAATTGGATTTTACGTACCGCCTGCTTAGAGGCAAAAAGGTGGCATAATCAAGGTTTTTCTCACTTGAAAGTTGGTGTGAATTTATCTGTTGTTCAATTTAACCATACAAATTTAATTCCAACCATTTCAAAAGTGTTAGAAGAAACAGAACTAAAACCAGAAGCACTAGATATTGAAATTACGGAAAGCATTGCAATTAATCAAAATCAATCTGTAGTTGCAAAACTAGAACAGCTTCAAAATCTCGGTATTCAAATTTCAATCGATGACTTTGGAACTGGTTATAGTTCTTTAGCTTATTTAACAAAATATCCAATTAATACATTAAAAATTGCTCGGGAATTTATTTGCGGCATTACAACTAGTCCTTTAGAAGAGGCGATTATCTCTTCCATTATTACACTATCAAAAGAACTAAATTTAGAAGTGATTGCAGAAGGTGTAGAGACCGAAGAACAATGGAAGTTTTTATATGAGCAAAACTGTGACAACATTCAAGGATTCTTTATTAGCAAGCCCGTTTCTAGTAAAGACGTTTGGAGGTTACTCCACAAAAAAACAACCGTCTAAGTAAGACGGTTGTTTTTTTAATATTCAAAAGGTACATCTGAAGCTAATTGTACTTCTTGATCATTATGAGAAATTACTTGGTTTTTCTCTAAAGCTGTATCTCCTAATGAAATACCCCATGCCATTGCTAACGTTAACAGACTACCAATAAGTAGTTTTTTCATATTCCATCACCCGCATTTTTTTCTTTAAATATATCATGAAAATCCATCCATATCTTATGCAATTATGCATATTTACTTTTTAAATCTTGTTTATTTCTTCATTCTTTTTATAATTGATTCTTTTAATGTATGGTTTCCTAATATATCGAAAAAGAAGTAAGCTTTTTCGCAAGCATCTTCAATTTCTGCTCTATCACACTCTAACTTTTCTAGGCATTCAACTTTTCGATAGTATAACTGCCCAATCAATGTCATACTATTAATTTGACACGATAATTCAATGGCTTTATTTGCATGACAAAGTGCTTCTTCGTATTGATTGTCCAAGTATAATGCTTTTGCATGATTATGTCTCACCTTTACATCAAACTCTTTATTATCATGTAATACTTCTAATTGTTTTAATATATTTTCATATAACTCAATACTCTTCTTAAAATGGCCATTTTCAGCGTAAATGTTTGCAATTGCGTTTTCAATATAAAGGTTCTGATATACGTCTATCCCTGCCAATTGTTGATTGAGCAATTTCTTTAATTCTGAAATACAATATTCGTAATCAATTTTTTTCAATATGTAAGCAGCTACATGATATTGCCATTGAAGAAACTGCTGAAGCTCAGGATGATATTCTTCCTTTTTCAACTCATTCCATACTTTATTATAAATTTCTTTATATTTCTTTTCCTTACAGAGCATAATAATTCGGTCTTTTAACTGCTTATTCCTTTCCATGTCAGAATAAATAAGTACCTCATAAAAATGGATAATGGGAACTTGTAACTTTGCTGCAATACCTTGCAATATATCCATACTTGGGTATACCGCGCCCGATTCAATTCGGCTCACTTCCGATTGATGACATATATTCTCGGATAACTGTTTTTGTGTTAATCCCCGCATCATCCTAATTTTCTTAATTTCACTTCCTAATTTTTCTGCGTGCATACTTACTCACCATCCCACTATAACAATCTAATTTTTCGAGTTGTCATACCACTACAATAATGTGAATTCGACAATTTTTGATATGAAATAATGCATAATATATATAAAATTCGGCAAATTTTTCATACAATTCATCTCACATACAATAATAGATTAGGAGTATTATAGATAAATTGCAGACAACTTGCCCATGCTTCCATTACACTCGGTCTTTTTTATCCTTTATCGGCAAAAGCTACCCACACCTAAGAATTAGGCAAAATGAACTAAAAGTTGAAATTGCTCAGCCTAGCTTAACAATTTAGAAATTAACACAACCTCAAAATGATATAAAAGAAAATATTGCAAAAAAGTATTTAAAAGGTGAGGTAAATGGGGCTAAGGCTCAACAAGAGCAAGTAACAACTGAAAAAATGTAGAATTTCAACCTACCGATAAAGAAAACCAAACCGAATTTTATCTTGCACAAACTTATAAAAACTATAAAGTATATGATCAAGATCTCATTATAAAAGTAGATAAAAATGGAGTAATCACAACTGTTAGTGGTAAAGTTATCCAGAATTTAGACCAATAACCTAATCCTACTATAACAAATTTTTTGTCGAAAAATGAAGTAAAATCTACATGACGCAATCCCTCTCTAATTCCAGACTATATAACTGAGACGGAATTACAAAAAAAGAAGTTTACCACTCATAGGTAAACTTCTTTTCATATCCATCCCTTTTCTTCTGCAATTGTAATTGCCTCAATTCTATTTTTTGCATCCAGCTTCGTTAATACTTCAGAAATATAATTACGTACTGTACCAGGTGAAAGATAAAGTGTCTTTGCAATTTCATTTGCTGTCTTTCCTTCTTTCGCAAGTAGCAATACTTCTTTTTCGCGATCTGATAACGGATTTTGCTCCTGCCATAAGCCGAACATTAAATCTTGAGAGATCTCTCGTTTACCTTTCATTACGTTGCGAATCGATGCCGCTAAATCCTCGCTTGGGCTATCTTTTAATAAATATCCGTGCACACCAGCTTTCATTGCTCGCTCAAAATATCCAGGGCGCGCAAATGTTGTTAAAATCATTACTTTACATGCCGATTTTTCTTTCTTCAACGTTTCTGCAACATCTAACCCGCTTTGAATTGGCATTTCAATATCCATAATGCTTACATCAGGTTTTAACGATTCGATTAGTTTTAGCGCCTCTTCTCCGTTCGCTGCTTGCCCAATTACTTCAATATCATCTTCTAGATCAAGCAGGGCTCCTAACGCACCACGAAGCATCCGTTGATCTTCTGCAATAATGATACGAATCATGCCTTCACCTCATCTTTTCCTGTTCTAATAACAACTGGAACTTTTACTGTTAATAGTGTTCCTGGATTAATCGTACCCAGTTCAACAAACCCATCAATAAGAGCGATTCGCTCCTTCATACCACGAATACCATTCCCATCGTGGTTTTGGTCCGCTAAACCGATTCCGTTATCTTCTACTGTCAAAATCAATTCACCTTGTGATTCTCGTACAGAAACCGTGCAACGTGTCGCCTTACTATGCTTTACAACATTCGTAACAGCTTCACGTAAACACATCCCTAAAATATTTTGTTCAATGGGTGATAACGAACTTGCACTCGTTTCTTGTTTTATCTCTAATTCAATATTAGCAGCTTGTAAGATCGCTTTTATTTGCTCAAGCTCTTCTTCTACTGTAATCATGCGCATATCAGAAATTAATTCTCTTAGCTGCTTTAAAGCGGTACGAGATGTTTGTGTAATTTCTTTCGCTTCCGCACTTGCGCGCTCTGGATTTTTCACAATTAATTTCTCAACGAGCTGACTTTTTAACGTAATAAGAGATAGCGTATGCCCTAACGTATCATGAAGATCTCTTGCGATTCGCTGCCGCTCTTCACGTTTCACCAAATCTTTAATTTGCTCATTCGCTTCGTTTAATTGATTTCTTAACATCTTTTTCTGATTAAAGTTGCGCATACCAAATGGTGTAAGAAGCATTAAAATAAACATTGGAACGACATTTACTAAACTTGTCGGTGTTAGTTGATTCATATTTACAAATACAAATGCTCCAAGCATTACAACTAACAAACATAGTAATATCCGAAATACTTTCTTACTTGGTGCAAATCCCATCGCACTTGCCGTGAAAAAGCCAAAGAATATCATGAAGGGATTATAAAATAAAGCAAATAAATAGATGAGCACCATCTGTATACATGCCCACAAAACAAACGTCTTCTGAACAAAATAAAGTTGACGGTATGTGATAATAAAAAGTATCAACATACCGCTCCCTAGCACAAACTTCCATCCTGACACTTGCGCTAAATGGTAAATTGGAAATAATAAATACACAAGAAACATATACGGAAAGAATCCCATATGTTTCGGAAAAATCTCAATCCTCTTCTTCTCTATCATTTATACCGCTTCCTGTCTTTTTCTTATATATATTGATACTACAACAAATATAAGGAAATAGCCTCCTAATACCGCGATATTTTCCCAACCAATTGATTTTCCAGCTACAATATCCCATGCACCGCTTCCAAAATGATATGTTGGTGTCCATTCACTAATAGATCTTAATATTTTCGGGAATACTTCGATCGGCATCCATAGACCACCAAGAATTGCTAAACACATATTTAAAATATTCGCTAAGCCCGCAGCAGCATCCGCCTTCTTAATAGAACCTATTACTGTTCCTAACGCTAAAAATGGTGTCACACCTAACAACAACCATAATCCAGCACCAATCCATTGCCCTACTGTTAACTCAACATGATTAATTAATATTCCTGCGATAAAGATAACTAAGATTGAAAAAGCATTCACTACAGTTTGAGCGATAATCTTCGCTGTTATATACGCTCCCTCTGGAAGTGGTGTAATTTTTAAAAGATGTGTCCAACCCTGCCCTTTTTCTTGAGAAATTCTCACACCGAAACTAAAAAGTGCTGTCCCTACAATACTGAACGTTGCCATTGAGATTAAATAATGTGCTTTCCACGCATCTCCGTTTTGTGGCACTTGAACCACATTTGTGAAAATGTAATAAAACATAACTGGCATTAATAATGAGAAAAAGATAAACAATTTATTACGAAACGTACGTAAAATTTCTATTTTGCATTGCATCCATAAAGCTCTCATGCGATTTCCCCCTCCTGATTTGTGATAAATTGTTCAAATGCTTCATCAAGGCTTCCACGTTCAACAGAAACATCTGTTACAGGTAAGTTCTTTTCATAAATTGCTCTTAACGTTGCATCTGTATCTTCTGTTGCTAAAGTGAAGTGTCCTTCTTTTGATTGTACTTCTGTTACGTTTGGTAATTCTTTTAGTAATTTTGCAGGAATACTTTCCTTCGAATAAAACGTGATTGTTTTTCGTGAAATCGTCGCTTTCATCTCATCTGGCGTACCGTCTGCGATAATCTTTCCATTCGCAAATAATAAAATACGATTTGCTAATGCATCTGCTTCTTCTAAATAGTGCGTTGTTAAAATAATCGTTTTCCCTTCACTTGCTAACTTTCGAATTGTTTCCCAAAATGTTCTTCGAGACGTAATGTCCATTCCAACTGTCGGCTCATCTAAAAATAACAAATCTGGATTTCCTGCAAGTGCGAGTGCAAAATTTAACCTTCTCTTTTGACCTCCTGATAATTTCTCACATCTTTGCTTTCTCTCTGATTTTAAATTCGATAACTGTAGCAACGTTTCTTTCGCTACCGGGTTCGTATAATAGCTACGGAATAACTCAATTGCCTCTTCCACTGTAATGCTATCGATGACACTTACTTCTTGTAACATCGCACCGAGGCTATTACGAACATCTCTATGCTTTGGACTCTTTCCGAATATAGAAACCGTTCCTTCCGTCGGATCCTTTAATCCAAGCATCATCGACATCATCGTCGTTTTCCCTGCACCATTCGGTCCAAGCAATGCTACGATTTCTCCTTTATTCACATGAAATGAAACGTTATTTACTGCTTTTTTATGTTTAAATGTTTTAGAAACACTACTTACTTCAATAATCTTTTCCATCTCTCCACCCCCGCTGTTTCTTATATTTACATTGTATTCCTTGGAAAACTTAGGAAACAGTATGATGCGTCATGATATCGATATGACAATTGTCATGTATTCTTTATGAGAGGAATCAATCCGCCATACTGCAAGCGAGTAGCAGGACGAAAATAAACATGATACAATCGGGTAAGATATATATTCGAGGAAGGACAGTGGTTTTCATGATTATTCGTAATGAACAAGATTTAGAAGGCTTACGAAAAATCGGCCGCATCGTTGCGCTTGCACGTGAAGAAATGAAAAAAGAAGCGAAGCCAGGCATGACAACGAAAGAGCTTGATTTGATCGGTAAAAAAGTATTAGATGAGCATGGTGCTATTTCTGCACCTGAAAAAGAATATGATTTCCCTGGCGTAACTTGCATCAGTGTAAACGAAGAAGTTGCTCACGGTATTCCAGGTGATCGTGTATTAAAAGAAGGCGACCTTGTAAATGTCGACGTATCTGCAGCACTTGATGGTTATTATGCAGATACAGGTATTTCATTTGTACTTGGAGAAGATGAAGCAAAAGAAAAGCTTTGCCAAGCAGCTGTTGATGCCTTTTGGGCAGCAATGAAAAAGGTGAAAGCTGGTTCAAAACAAAACCAAATTGGTCGTGCCGTTTCAAACTTTGCACATAAAAATGGATACAATGTTATTCAAAACTTAACTGGTCACGGTATTGGTCTTAGCTTACATGAAGCACCAAACCACATTTTAAGCTATTTTGATCCAATGGATAATGCGCTTCTAAAAGACGGTCTTGTTATCGCTGTAGAGCCATTCATTTCTATGAAAGCTGATCATATTATCGAACGTGGCGATGATGGTTGGACATTCGTTACACCTGATAAAAGCCTTGTTGCACAATGTGAACATACAGTTGTCGTAACACGCGGCGAACCGATAATTTTAACAGAAATATAAAAAAGGAACCGCTTCTTAGTAGGTGAACTGTCCCCCGAATCATGGACACTTAAAAAAAGCCCCATGATTCGGGGTTTTTGTGTATTTTTATCAAAAAACCTCGTTATAATGGAATCAACGATAGAAATGAGGTACGGAGAATGAGTAAAATTATTTTTAACGAGATTCAAATGAAACAGCTAGAAAAAAATAAAAATGTATTAAAAGCGTCGGAACGTTCGATTAGCTATTGTCCTGATTTCAAAATAAGAGCGGTAAAAGAAAATCAACAAGGAAAAGGTCCTAGCCAAATCTTTTTAGAGAATGGGTTTGACTTAGCTGTGATTGGTGAGAAGAAACCAAAACAATGCTTGAAACGCTGGCGAAGAACCTTTGAACAATTTGGTGAAGAGGGCTTTTATACAGAACGCCGCGGGAAAGGAAGCACGGGACGCCCTTCGGAAAAAGCTCTCTCTTCTGATGAAAAATTAAAAAAAGCGGAAGCACGTATTGCGTTTTTAGAAGCGGAATTGACATTCCTAAAAAAGTTAGACGAACTCGAAAGGCAGGCGTTACAGAAGAAGCGTTAACACCACGAGAAACATACGCACTGATTGAACAAACCATACGTCGCTTCCAATTCCCACGTATGGTGCGTTACCTTTGTACACTGGCTGGGGTAAGTCGGAGTGGATACTATGCGTGGCTTCATCAGTCAGATAAACATCTAGAAAAAGAACGTAATGATGAAACAGATTATGAATGGATCCAAGAAATTTTTAATCGAAAAGGAAAAATATGTGGTGGTCGTTCTATCAAAATGGTGTTGGAAAAGACAAAAGGAATTTGTATGAATCTCAAGCGTATTTACCGTATTATGCGTAAATATAATCTTGTGACAAAGATTCGCCGAGCAAATCCTTATAAACACATCGCAAAAGCGACACAAGAACATAAAACATGTCCGAACCTTTTAAATCGCCAATTCAATCAAGAAGAGCCTGAAAAAAGTATGTTAACCGATATTACCTATTTATTTTATGGACAAGGAAAGAAGGCTTATTTATCATGTGTAAAAGACAGTACAACACGAGAGATTTTAGCCTATCATGTCTCCTCTTCTTTACAAATGGATATCGTCTATCAAACATTAGATAACTTGAAAGAGAGATTAGGAGAAGTCATCCATCCTGAAGCGCTTCTACATTCAGACCAAGGTATTCATTATACACACCCTGAATTTCAGAAACGTGTAAGAGAAATGGGGATCAAACAATCTATGTCCCGTAGGGGCAATTGTTTAGACAATGCCCCAATGGAATCCTTCTTTGGTCATATGAAAGATGAATTAGATTACAAAGATTGTCAAACCTTTGAATCCCTTGAGCTCAACATAAAGGATTATATGGAAGAGTATAATTATAATCGTTATCAGTGGACATTAAAAAAGATGGCTCTGATCGAATATCGGAACCATCTTTTAAGTGCTTGATTTTTCAGGGCTTGATTTTTCAGGGCTTTTTTATTAAACTGTCCATTTTATAGGGTACAGTTCATAGGAAGCGGTTCTTTTTTAGGCTGTAGAAAAGATTTTCTCCACAGCCTGAAAAAGGGCGATACATAAAGTATCGTCCTTTTAACGGGGTGAGGCTGTCCAAAAGTACGGAAAACCTTTGAACAGCCTCGTATTTTCATATGGATGCCTTACATATATCACTGATAATAAGTATGAAATGCGGAAACATATTTATCATCACATGATTCAAACATGAGAAAAGAAACCCTACAGTGGATTCTTTTCTCTACATAATCTAAAGTTTGGGTACACTAGATTCATGCAATGTAGGAGCTTTCCAAGCAGAAAGCGAACCTTCATTTAAAATGATAGCATACATGTCTCCATCAAAAATATGCAAATATGCATACATCGTTTTTTATTTCTCAATGTCAGAATATTGAAAATAAACAAGAGTAAAGGTAAAATGAAGTCGTTATCCGTCTTCTTTTGTCAGTCAGAGAGAATAGAAGAATAGGAGAGGAAAAAATGAAAAAATCTTTGAAACAAAAAATAGTAAGCTCTTTGCTTGCTGTATCACTCGCTGTTAGCATAGCTCCAGTCGGACAAGCCAAAGCTGATTCCACGTCAGAAATCACACAAACTTCACCTATCACAAAACAAGTTGATGCAAGCCGCGCCATCGAACACATCCGTTTCTTATCCGAAACAATTGGTCCTCGCCCTGGTGGGACAAAATCAGAAGAATGGGCTTCTCGCTACGTTGGTATGCAGCTTAAATCAATGGGCTATGAAGTAGAATATCAACCATTTCAAGTACCTGATCAATACGTTGGATTTATAGAATCACCATTATCCACAAAGCGTAATTGGCAAGCTGGTGCTGCTCCTAACGCGCTAATTTCTACAGAAGCTGTTACAGCCCCTCTTATCTTTGTTCAAGGTGGAACAAAATTAGAGGATATCCCAAATGAAGTAAACGGAAAAATAGTTCTATTTGAAAGAGGAACAACAGTTGCTGACTATAATAAACAAGTTGAAAATGCTGTTAGTAAAGGAGCAAAAGGAGTTCTTTTATACAGTTTAATTGGCGGACGCGGAAATTATGGACAAACCTTCAATCCTCGCCTAACGAAAAAGCAATCTATCCCTGTCTTTGGTCTTGCTTATGCGCAAGGAAATGCATTTAAAGAGGAAATTGCTAAAAAAGGGACAACAATTCTTTCCCTAAAAGCAAGACATGAATCTAATTTAACATCATTAAACGTCATCGCTAAAAAGAAACCTAAAAATAGTACAGGTAATGAAAAAGCTGTCGTTGTAAGTTCGCACTATGATAGCGTAGTAGGAGCACCTGGAGCAAATGACAATGCTTCTGGTACAGGGTTAGTATTAGAGCTAGCACGCGCTTTTCAAAATGTAGAAACTGATAAAGAAATTCGTTTTATTGCTTTTGGTTCTGAAGAGACTGGCTTACTTGGCTCCGATTATTACGTTAATAGTCTGCCCCAAAAAGAACGCAATCGAATTTTAGGTGTCTTTAATGCAGACATGGTTGCAACAAATTATGATAAAGCGAAGAATTTATATGCTATGACTCCTAATGGTTCTCCAAACCTTGTAACAGATGCAGCCTTACAAGCTGGTAAACAATTAAATAATGAACTGGTTCTACAAGGGAAATTTGGCTCTAGTGATCACGTACCTTTTGCTGAAGTTGGTATTCCGGCCGCCCTATTCATATGGATGGGTGTCGATAGTTGGAATCCATTAATCTATCATATTGAGAAGGTATATCACACACCTCAAGATAACGTATTAGAAAACATTTCGCTAGAACGTATGAAAATGGCATTAGAGGTCATTGGTACTGGTGTCTATAACAGCCTTCATTCCACCGTAAAAACAGGACAAAAAGCCGCTTAATACTATTTCAAGCCACCGATTAATCGGTGGCTGTTTATTAAGAAAAAATAAATATGCATAAAAGCATATTTATTACATGGTATTATGGTGTATAGTTAAAAACGCAATATATAAATAAAATATATAAATCATATAGCATTATGTAGAATAAAAAATTTAAAATACTATTGATTACATCTAATGAGAAGATTTTTCGATTGTAAAAAGGTGCTCTTGCAGTTGTGTTAACTTGAACTTCAGAAACTAATACCTTCATTCCTAAAATAAACGTTACATCAGCTACTCAAGAACAAAGCTTTACAAAATGCTATTTCTAAATTAGCTATAAAAATGGCTATGCATTCATCCAAAACTTAATGAAACATAGCATTGACCTTAAATTACATGAGATACCACGCTCTAAGCTTATGGAACAATGATAATGGGCTTCTTAAAAACTATTTTGTTATCGTTTTAGAGCCACTGATTGAGTCCACCTTGAAATTGTTCCCTTTTTTCTATAAAAAAACCCTTCAGGCTGCATTCTTCCCTTCACCTTATTGTGAAGTGTTTTTGAATACTTACCTAAAGGGCACAATATCAATAGTAATTTTTTAATTTGTCAGCTACTCAGATTACAGTGTAATTAATAATCTAAGGCTTTTTTATTATTTAATTCGCTGACGAGCGAATAGGATTCCACCTAAAAGGAACAATACCATACCTCCAAGAATTGAACTCATTCCTGCTGATGTTCCTCCTGTGTTAGGAAGTAATGTTGGCTTATCATTTTCTGTAGTAGATGGAACTTTTGAATCGCTATTGTTATTTGTGTTTGTGTTTGGATCTTTTGGATCTGTACTTGGATCTTTTGGATCGTCCTTGATTTTTGTATTTGTGATGTCATAACCATTTATTTCGGACTTGTATCCCGCTACTGGTTGTTCCTTCACTTCATACTTATACGCTACTCCATTTGCATCGTATACTCGTAGTTTTTCGAACGTGTACTTCCAGTTTGTTGCCACACTTACTTCTTTCGTGTCAATAACTTTTCCATTTTGTAATAAGTCTACTTTGATGGATAGCGGACGATCTATTGCATTGTTATCATCCCAGACTTTCTTACCACTTACTTCGGTTTTGTCTGTATTTTTGTATGTGTTCGTAATTGTCGTTCCTTCTACTTTTGTCTCGTAGCCGTCTACTTTCACTTCACTTACT